>JASKZX010000081.1 GCA_030147435.1 Savagea sp.
TTTTCCATCGGACGATATACCGGGTGACGGTCGAGTAATCGAACGAATACGTAATCGTCTGAATGAGACATTTCTTCTAACTCTTCAGTCGTCGCTTCGACAACGCGTAAATCTCGCTTCGGTCGGAGTGGGCAATGCTCTACTTCAACATTTCCTGCAGCATCCATCTCAACAAATGTATATCCTTTTTGATGCGTCGCTTCAGATTGGGAATACTTCATTAATGACCCACTATATCGAATCGTTTCCTTACTCACTCGATGCGCACGGTGTAAATGTCCGAGCGCTGTATAGTCATAAGGAGCAAAATGTTTCGCTTGAACGAATTCTGTACCGCCGATCGATAATGGACGTTCTGAGTCACTCGTCACCGTTTCATCAGGCTCTCCATACGGCGTGACAAAGGCGTGAGCGACTGCAATATGACGCTCATCTTCTTCAAAAGGCATCGTTTGAATGAACGCTTCGTACGCTTCATCAAAGGTACGAATATCCTCTCTTTGTAAAATGTAGCGAGCAATACTCGGGTCGATATACGGAATCAGGTCAATCCAGACAGGTCCATCTTCATCTTCTACTTTGAAACGTTCAATACCTGTCGTCATTTCTCCAACGATCGTATAACCTGACTTTTGCATCATTTTACTTCCAAACTGTAACCGCTCAGGCCCATCATGGTTCCCACTAATCGCATAAACTGGTACACCTAGTCGCTCTACTAATTCATACAATGTATCTTCGTACAACTTCACCGCTTCTACTGGTGGAATCGAACGATCAAAAATATCACCAGCTAACAAAATAAAGTCGGGTTGCTTCTCTTCTACTTCTTGCACGAATTGACGTAACACATACGCTTGGTCTTCTGTCATATGACGGCCATGGACGAGCTTACCTAAATGCCAATCGGCAGTATGTATAAATTTCATAAAAATCCCCCTTTTCTTCTATCGTACAACAACTTTATGAAAAATCGACAAAAAAACGCGCAGTAGACAAACTACTACGCGTTTTACAATTATTGTTTAGATGTTAAACCTGCATGAATGTTTTCAATGTTAGAAATTAAGAAACCTGTATACGTTTCTCCTTCTTCTCCTGCTTTTCCTAACTCATCAGAATAAAGCTCTGAGAAGATTTCAACACCTGTTTCTTTCGATACTGTCTCCATCGGACGTTTGTCAACGTTTGATTCTACGAAAAGAACTGGAACATCTTTCTCTTTTACAAATTCAACGAGTGATTTAATTTGTTCAGGTGTTCCGTTTTCTTCTGTATCAATCGCCCAAATATAACCGTGTTCTAAACCGTAACGCTCTGTCATGTATTGGAATGCGTGTTCACTTACTACGAGAATACGATCTTCTTCTGGAATTTCAGCGATTTTATCTTGATACATTTGATCGATATCGCGTAACTTCTCAAGTAATGCTTCTCCATTTTCTTTATACGCTTCTTCATTGTCTGGGTCGATTTCAACTAAAGCATCGATTACATTTTCAGTCATTTTAATACCAACGACTGGATCTAAGAAAGCGTGTGGGTTAATTTCTTCTTCATTGCTACCTTCATCTGCTAAATACATCGGCTCTACGCCTTCCATTACTTCAAATACTTTGTCTTCATCTTTTCCAATCGTATCTACAAGTTTTGCGAACCATCCATCTTCTCCACCTTCAAGGTTTAACCCGTTGTAGAAAAGTGCTTCAGCATCTGTTGCTTTTTTAATATCTTCTGGAAGTGGCTCGTATTCGTGTGGGTCTGTGCCGATCGGTACCATACTATGCACTTCGAGTAAATCGCCACCCACTTCTGTTAAAATGTCATGAATAATTGAAAATGATGCAACTACTTCAATCGGTTCGTCGCTATCTTTTGACGTTTCTTTTCCTTCATCTTTTGCAGCGTCATCATTACCACATGCTGCTAATAATAAAACGGCTACTACTGAAAGTACGCCGAGTTGTAAAAATTTGCGTAACATTTGTCAATCTCCTTCTATACTCTTTTTTGTCAAACAACTGTTTTATTTTTACGCACTCTCCACGCGCGCCATACGATTCCGTGCTTCGGTGAAAATAAAAGCGCGGTTAAAAAGAATGCTGTTGTGACCAATACAATTGCGGCACCTGATGGCCAGTTATAAATGAAACTAATATACAATCCGATCATCGCAGACAATGCTCCGAGGACCGATGAAATTGCAATCATAACTGACAAACGGTTCGTTAATAAATAAGCAGTCGCTGCGGGTGTAATAAGCATCGCTACGACTAAAATAATTCCGACAGTCTGTAAAGAAGCAACCGTTACTAATGTTAATAAAATCATGAGTACATAATGGATTGCTTTATTTGATAGACCGTAAGAAGCTGCTAATGTCGGATCGAATGTACTTACTAAAAACTCTTTATAAAATAAAAAGATAACGAGTAATACAACGACACCTATTCCGAGAGTCATCCACATATCCGAGTCACGAACAGCTAGTACGTTCCCGAATAAAATACTCGTTAAATCGGTACTCGTATTCGCTTTCCCGATTAAGATAATCCCTAGTGCGAAAAAGGCCGAGAAAACGATTCCGATAGATGTGTCATTTTTAATTCGACTATTTTGTGTAATAAATCCGATACCAAAAGCAGTGAGTAAACCGAATGTTACTGCTCCGTAAAAGTAACTGATCCCCATCATGTAAGAAATCGCTACACCGGGTAAAATCGCGTGACTGATCGCATCTCCCATTAACGACATTCCGCGTAAAATGATGAATGATCCAAGTACTCCTGCAATAATCCCTACCATGACAGAAGTAAATAATGCTTTTTGTAAAAACTCATACGTCTGAATATCTTGTATAAAATTCATCCTTCTGTCACCTCTTGTACATCCTCTAAAAATGCAAACTCTACTTGGAATGCTTCTTTCAATATGTCTGAAGTCATTACTTCTTCAACAGGACCTGATGCAAGTACTCCACGCTTTACAACGATTAAATCATTAAAATAATCTCGGAGTTGCGTTAAATTATGGTGTACGACGAGAATCGTTTTCCCTTGATCTCGTAACTGTTTTAAAATATCGATAATTAACGCTTCACTCGTCACATCAATTCCTACAAATGGCTCGTCTAAAAAGAAATAATCTGCTTTTTGTGCAAGCGCACGTGCTAAGAACACCCGTTGCTGCTGCCCACCTGATAACTCACCAATTTGGCGGTCTGCGTATTCTTCCATCCCGACTGTTTCTAAACATTCATAAGCCCAGTCACGATGTTTCTTTTTAGGACGTCGAAACAATCCGAGTTCTGGATAAGTCCCTAATAAAACGGTATCTAAAACGGTAATTGGAAAATCCCAATCAATCGTTGCACGTTGCGGCACGTAAGCGATACGTTTTCGCTGTTCATCTACTGTTTTCCCTTCAACAGTGACTACTCCGCGGTCACGCTCAATAAGTCCTAACATCGACTTCATCAATGTCGACTTCCCTGAACCATTCGCTCCAATAATTCCGATTAAACGGCCTTTTTGCAACTCTAAATGAACATCTGTTAAAATACGATTCCCATCGTAAGAGACGTATAAATCTTCTACACGTATGGTACTTCCCATACACTCACCTTCTCTAATTTTAAATTGATCTTGTTGCTATAAAGTTTCCCTCAACCAACTTCAGTTGAAAAAATATATGTCCGTACTCTTTCCTTAAGGAAAATAAGTTTCCCTTAGGCAACATATATAAATGATAATCGATTCCAATTAAATTGTAAAGGACTTTTTTTAGCTTTCAATATTTTGTCACTATCCCTTTTCTCTTTCTTTTGTTTAGAACTTGGTAAATTGTGCTAAACTAAGAAGAGATGAAAGGAAGTGAATATTAATGGCAAAATCAGTAGAAAATGTATTCATCATCACTTTTGATAACAACAGTTTAGCTTACCAAGCCTTTTCACGTTTTAAAAACTTACACGCTGAAAAATTAATTGTTGGAGAACAAATGGCGGTCGTCCATAACGACACCGATGCTGGACTCCAACTGAAAGATTTTCTCGATTTTACTGGAGCTGATAAAACAGCTAAAGGAAGTATTATCGGTTTACTCGTCGGTATTATCGGCGGACCTCTCGGCATGTTACTCGGTTGGATTGGTGGCTCTGTCATCGGCGCAACAGGGGATGCTCGTGAAGTTCGAACAGCAGTCGACGTATTTGAGGAAACACTTTCTTTAATTACCCCTGAGACGACTGGACTCGTTTTAATTGCTCGCGAACAAGATAAGCCACTGATCGACAAAGTCATTTACGATGAAATTGGCGGACAAGTCGCGCGTCTTGATGGTGAGTACGTACGTAACCAAATTAAAGAAGCACGTGCTGCAGAACGTGAATTGCAACAAGAGGCACGAAAGCGTTGGTATAACAAATAAAAAAGATGGCATTTTCTTTTAGAAAGTGCCATCTTTTTAAAACAAAAGGAAGTTTATTCAATTCACTAGAAATTTCCTTTCTTCCTCCGTATGATAGAAAGGAGGTGACTATTTTGACAGATAAAGAAATTTACGAAATTGGTGAAGCGATTTATACGGTAAATCGTCATGTGAAAACAGCGACCAACCGAAAGCCTCTCTACACTTTAAAAAAAGATGCTATCGATCAATTGCTGAAAGATGGGTTTGCTAAAAAAATCGGACTCCAATACGTGCCACGCCCGAAAAACAGCCAACAATTTTCTACGCTACTCATTGCTGTTGGACCATTTTTATTTCATACAAAACCGACAAAGCAAGACTTTAAACAACTTCCTCACTTAGGCGACCTTGACCGTACGCATCGTAACCCGAAAGTTCGATTAAACTTAACGACAGCGAAAAAACGATTGTATCGATACCTCGGTCGTCCCATTCAAACATCTCAGAAACGGAAGCACCAACATTCGACCCGAAGAAAAAGACAAAGAAGAAGACAAATATTCCCATCTAGTTATTTAGATGGATAAATGAAAAGAGTTTACTCATCTATCATTTTTGTTTCTTTATGAAGTAGGAAGAGATACTAATAGTTCCTTCAATTTTCCATAAAATATGACCTCTTAACTATTTCTATTTTTTTCATGCTCTACAATTATAATTTTAAAACGTTACGTGGTACACTAGAGAAGAAGGAGAGGATTTCATGAAGAAGTTTTCACTACTTACTCTCACACTCGCTGCAATGTTAACTTTTGCAGCTTGTTCAAACGACACAGACAATGACGCTGTCGACAAAGAAGAGAGTACAAAGAGTAAAGTTGAAGAAGTTGAAACAACAGAAAAAGATGAAGTTGACGGAGAAGAGAACGTTACAAAGGATACAGATGACGCAGAAGAAGTAGAGGAAGTAGAAGTAATCGAAGATGAAGATACGGAAACATCTACAGAAGATGCTACAGATGAAGAAACGAAAGAAAATGAAGAAGCAACAACTGAAGATACTACAGTATCACAATCTGAACAATCAGCACCACAACAAGCAAAAGGACAAGGCTACACAGTTCAATTACTTGCTGATTATGAGTTAACAGAAGAAGAACCTAATCGCGATATCGTTTATCCGGTTGACAATGAAGAAAACTTTATGCGTATTGAAGTTGGAGAAGCGGGAGACTATGAATACTTTGTAGAAAATACAGTCGAAGTATTAAAAGCTTCTTCGAACGGTCAACAACCGAACGAAATGATCGATTTACCATTTGATTTAAATGGTGAAGCTTCTACAGGTTACCAAGTACAAACTCCAAGCGGAATCGTTTCAGGATTTGTTGTACAAAAAGGCAACCAACTCGTCCGTATTACAATGTTTGATGATGCGAACAACTCTCATTTCAATGCATTCGGACAAATTGCACAATCGATCAACTTTTAATTAAAAAACGAAGTCACGCATATGCTCGTGACTTCGTTTTTTTAATCTGCCGAAAAATCGTGAATCGATGTCCCTAACTTTCGTAAGATTTCTATTGCTATTTCTTTTTCTTCATCTGTTAGTACGCTCATCATTTCTGTAATATGTTCACGATGAATAGGGAAAATCTTTTGAATAAGCGCTTCTCCCTCATTTGTTAACTTCGCATGAATGACTCTCCGGTCTTTTTCACATCGTACGCGCTCCAACATATCTTTTTTCTCTAGTCGGTCTACGATATAAGTCATTGAGCCACTCGTCATCAATATCTTTTTTCCGATTTTTTGAATCGGCTGTGGCCCTTTATGATAAAGCAATTCCATCACAGCAAATTCTGTAGAGTTAATCCCGTGAGATTCAATCGATTCTAACGCTTTCGCTTGAATCACTCGCGTCGCCCGCGACATAACAATGAGTAAATGTAGTGCAAGATCTTCTCTTTCTTTACACATAATTGTCCGCTCCTCTTATCCAATAATTACACGTTCTTTTGGGTAACGATAATTCATCTTGTTCGTTTTTCCTCCTAATGTAAATAAGAAAGAAATGAGTCCTACGCGCCCAATAAACATTAATATCATTAACGTAATTTTCCCGATATTCGTTAAGTCACTCGTAATTCCTAGTGACATTCCACACGTTCCAAAAGCACTTGTCACTTCAAATAAAAGTGCAACAAGTGGTACTCCTGGCTCTGTAATACTTAAAATAATAATCGAACTAAATACGAGTAGTCCTGCTAAAATAATGACTGCATACGAACGAAAGACGTCGACTAACTTAATTTGTCGATGAAATACGTGAATGACTTCATTCCCTCGAGCAAAGTGAATAAGGAACAAAATTGCAATCGCAAATGTCGTCGTTCGAATTCCGCCACCTACAGAACTTGGGGAAGCCCCAATAAACATTAACACACTCATAAAAATACTCGAAGCGTCACTAAACTCTGTCACATCATAAGTGGTAAGTCCTGCCGAACGAGCAGAAACCGAGTGAAAGAGTGCTGTAAATACTTTTTCATGCCAGTTCATTCCTTGGAATGAATTAAACGACTCAATGATGAAGATCATCACAGCACCAAATACGAGGAGTCCACCAAATGTAACTGTCGTAATTTTTGTAAATAAAGAAAAGCGATAAGGCATTTTTTCTTTTCTTCTCGTAATAAAACCTTTCACTTCAATTAACACAGGGAAACCGATCGCTCCGAGTATAATTAAAATCATAACTACGACTTGGATGAAATAATCACTAAAATACGGGGTTAATGAAGCTTCTGTAATATCAAACCCTGCATTCGTCGTCGCTGATACGGCCATAAACATTCCGTGTAAAAATGCTTCTTTCATCGTGTCATAATATTGCGTTAAATAGAAAGATAAAATTAAGCCACCTGTAATTTCAATCGTAAACATAATTTTTATAATCTCTTGAATCAGCCGAACGACTCCTTCAAGCGAATATTGGTTATGATCAACCATGATCAATTGCCGCTCACGCATCCCGATACGTTTTTTAATAATGAGCCAGAAAAATGTACCGAGTGACATGATACCGATTCCACCGAGTTGTAAAACGAACATTAAGACAATAATACCGAATGTCGTATACGTTCCACCTATACTAATCGTAGACAATCCAGTTACACTGACGGCACTGACAGCTGTAAACAAACTATCCACGAACCGAACGTCTACTCCTGGTAAATAAACTCCCGGTAAATTTAACAATAAAAAAGCAACAGCAATCGCTAAGAAATAGTAAAAGACGATAAGTTGCGTCGGGGTAAACTTATTTAAATTTTCTCTCGCTCGTTTCGTCCGGTCCATGTTACAGCCTCCTTTAATAAGTGCTTATCTTACCACTTTACCACGGAACTTTCAAAAAGCTAGAGCGATTTCTACCAGTGGGTCTTTCGTTTGAATAGAGAAACATAAACCCTAACCTCCTTTCAAACAAAGGAAGTTAGGGTAGTCATCGAATCACTATTTTTTACTATGCTGCCATCGAATCTTTTTTCTGCTCTCTTTTTGAAGCGAAATATCCCCAAGCGACTAAACCGAGTAATACGATCCAAAACGTTGTTGTCCATATTGTGGATGATGGGAAACTTTCTGGAATAATTGCAAGGCCAGGATGCGCAAGTGTCAATACTGCTAATTTCACTCCGACCCAACCGACGATTAAATACGCCGCAATTTCTAACTTCGGTAACTTTTCAAGTAAAATAATGAAGTAACGAGCTGCAAAACGAATTACTACAAGACCGATCAATCCGCCTGCAAACACGACCCAAAACTGTCCAGCGTTCATTCCTCCAATCATCGTATCTCCAATTGGCGTTAATGTCACCGCAAGTGCCACCGCTGCGAGCATCGAATCTAGAGCGAACGCAATATCTGCAAGCTCTACTTTTAAGACCGTCATCCAAAAACCTGACTTTTTCCGCGGTTCTTCTAACAACTCTTCTGTCGTTTTTCCTTCATCTTGCTTCACTTCCCACAAACTCCGCGCAGCCATAAATAAAAGGAAAATTGCCCCTGCTGCTTGAATTTGCCAAAATTTCACAAGTGTCGCAATTAAAAATAATACAGCAAATCGGAAAACGAAAGCTCCGACAAGACCGTAAAACAATGCTTTTTTCTGCTCATACTTTGGCAAGTGACGAACCATCACTGCCATGACAATTGCATTATCTGCAGATAAAAGTCCTTCTAATAAAATCAATACGAGTAAAATCCATGCATACTCTAAAAATATCGTTTCCACAATTAATCACTCCTTTTTTACAACAAAAAAGACCCTCGCCTAAAAATAGGCAAAGGTCTCGCTAAGTCAACGTATTGCTGGCTATCATAGCCGATGAGGAATTCTCATGTATTGACGACTATGAAATAGGTTTCCCTATAGCTACTCCCCTCTGACAATGTCAAAGTGTATTCAGTTCGGGTCTTTCTTGTTGTTCTTAGTATACCACAAACCGTAAAAGATACACATTTCTTTTGTTAGAAAGGTAATTGCTCGTCAGCTTCTTTAATTTGCTTACGCTTCCTTGTTTTACTATCAAACAAGCTGTAAATAACAGGAACGACAAATAGTGTTAAAAGTGTCGATGTAACAAGTCCTCCGATTACAGCAATTCCCATCGGTTGGTTCATTTCCGTTCCTTCACCAAGACCGAGTGCAAGAGGAACGAGTCCGAGGATTGTCGTTAATGCTGTCATTAAAATCGGACGCACACGGTCTCGTGCTGATTGCACAATTGCTTCATACGAAGGTACTCCTGCTCGTTTTCGTTGATTAATATAATCGACGAGAACGATTCCGTTATTTACGACAATTCCTACAAGGATTAAAATCCCGATAATCGCTGTCACACTCATCGGTGTATTCGTAATGAATAATCCTAACGCAACCCCGATAATCATGAGCGGTACTGAGAACATAATAACGAATGGATACTTAAATGACTCGAATTGTGCAGCCATTACGATATAAACAAGAACGACTGCGAGTCCAATCGCCATTAACATGTCGTTAATTGCACTTTCAAATAACTCCCTATCACCATCATATTCCATCGCAATACTATCTGGTAACTTCAAGTCATCAATCGTTTCATTGACACGCTCTGTCATATCACCGAGTGATTCTGTCGACTCATACTTGACGTCAAATGCTACGGCATACGCTTGGTTTTCATGTTGAATCGTTACAGGAGAATCTTTGATCGATACGGTTGCAATTTCTGACAATGGAATTGCTTCTCCCGTTGGTGTTTGTAATTTGATCGACTTTAATTGTTCGATACTATCACGGAACTTCTCATCGTATTGAACGATGACTGATAAAACTTCTTCTTGTTCGTCAACAATTTGTGTAGCGAATGCTCCGCGTGTTACATTGTTTACAATTTGAGCGACTTGTGCAGGAACGAGTCCACGATCTACCGTTTTATCACGATCTAAATCGATATGAATCTCTTCTTTCGTCTCTGCTAAGTTATGAGAAACTTCTGTCACATATTCCATATCTTCTAACGCTTCTGTTACTTCTTCAACTGCTTTCGTTAAGCGTTGTTCTTTTCCATCACTTAATGTAAACGATACGGTATTTGGTGTAGAACCTGCTGCCGTTTGCATATCGAAACTAATATCCGCATCATCACCAACAAGATCCAACACATCAGGTTGCACTTCGTCAACAAACTCAAACACGGAACGTTTTCTATCGTCTAATGGTACGAGCTTAATATACATTTCCGCTGTGTTTGCAGTAGAGCCGGTTCCTTGTGCCATACTTTGTTGGTCACTACCGACAAGACTCACGTATACTTCGACGTCTTCTTCTTCATCTAAACGTTTTTCTATCTTTTTCACAACTTCATCTGTTCGATTTAATGCTGTTCCATTGGGTGTTTCAATTGCAATACTGAAAAATCCTTCGTCTGTCGCCGGTAAAAATTCAGTTCCTACTTTGTATAAACCGAACGCACTTGCTCCGAGTAAACCGACAGTAATCGTTAATACCGCCCAACGATTTTTCAATGCCCAACGAACCGATTGAGTGAAATTATACAATCCTTTCGAACGGCGTAATCGTGCAGACATATCTTTCGAAGGTTTCTTTAACATCTTACTTGCCATCATCGGAACGACCGTTAAAGCGACGACGAGTGAGGCAAATAAACTAAATGAAATCGTTAAAGCGAACTCTGTGAAAATTTGTCCAATTAAACCAGAAATAAAGATAACCGGAACGAATACAGCTAATGTCGTTAATGTCGA
>JASKZX010000086.1 GCA_030147435.1 Savagea sp.
ATTGATCCGATGATCGGGATGGATGGCGTACGACCTGAACAGTTTGAAGTAGATGAGGACAATTGACAGAATGCCTCGCTTCTCTTATAATTTCTATATTAGTAATAAATGAATAATGTAATCGATGAAAGAACGAGTAAAATAAGAAGAGTTGTTCAGAGAGAAGTAGCGTGGCTGAAACTACTTTCAACTCCTTGTTTGAACGCTATTCTGGAGATTACACGGTGCACACTTCCGTGAAAGTGTCTCGAGGTCTACGAAAGTAGACGAATGAGGGTGGTACCACGAATACAAATCTTCGTCCCTTTAATTAGGGGTGGAGATTTTTTTATGGAGGAAAATCATGATGAAACAATTAACAGCAGCAGAAATTCGTCAAATGTTTTTAGATTTCTTCAAGTCGAAAGGACACGCAGTAGAGCCGAGTGCACCACTCGTGCCGATCGATGATCCGACATTGCTTTGGATCAATAGTGGAGTTGCGACATTAAAAAAATATTTTGACGGTCGCGTCACACCAGATAACCCACGTATTACGAACGCGCAAAAGTCGATTCGTACGAATGATATTGAAAACGTTGGACGTACAGCGCGTCACCATACATTTTTTGAAATGCTTGGAAACTTCTCGATTGGAGATTACTTCAAAGAAGAAGCGATCATGTACGCTTGGGAATTTTTAACGAGTGAAAAATGGATGGCGTTTGACCCGGAGAAATTATATATTACCGTTCATCCAGAAGATGAAGATGCATATAATATTTGGATTGAAAAAGTAGGGTTAACACCCGATCGTATCATCCGTTTAGAAGGGAATTTCTGGGATATCGGTGAAGGTCCAAGTGGTCCAAACTCAGAGATTTTCTATGACCGAGGAGAAGAGTACGGAGCAGATTTCTCTGACCCAGAGCTTTACCCAGGTGGAGAAAATGAACGTTATTTAGAAATTTGGAACCTCGTCTTCTCAGAGTTTAACCATAATCCAGACGGTACATATACACCGTTACCGAAACAAAATATCGATACAGGTATGGGATTAGAACGTATTGCATCGGTTGTACAAAATACGAAAACGAACTTCGAAACAGATTTATTTATGCCGATTATCGAAGAAGTTGAAAAAATGTCAGGCGTAAAATATGGAGCGTCCGAAGAAACGGACACAGCATTTAAAGTTATTGCGGACCACGTACGAACAGTCGCGTTTGCTATCGGCGATGGCGCATTACCATCGAATGAAGGACGCGGTTACGTATTACGTCGCTTACTCCGTCGTGCGGTACGATTTGCTAAACAAATTAATTTGCACGATCCATTCATGTACAAACTCGTACCGACAGTCGGACGTATTATGAATGACTTCTATCCAGAAGTAGAAGAAAAAGAAGCGTTTATTCAAAAAGTGATGAAAAATGAAGAAGAACGTTTCCACGAAACATTACATGACGGTCTTGCATTACTTGAAAAAATGTTACAAGAAGCGAAAGCGACGAAAGAAGCGACACTCGCTGGGAAAAACGCATTCTTATTATATGATACGTACGGTTTCCCTTACGAGTTAACAGAAGAGTATGCAGAAGAAGAAGGTGTTCGTGTAGACCGCGCAGGGTTCGATGAAGAGATGGAAGCACAACGTACGCGCGCACGTGAAGCACGTGAAGAGACAGATTCGATGCACGTCCAATCAGAAGTGTTCAACAACTTAACAGAAGAAAGTGAGTTCGTCGGCTACGACACGTTTACTTTAGAGACTGAAATTGTTGCGATGATTCGCGATGGTGAACGTGTAGAGAAAGTTGCAGCAGGTGATGAAGTTCAATTACTTCTTGCACGAACTCCGTTTTATGCAGAAAGCGGTGGACAAATTGCCGATAACGGAACGATTACATCAGCTGAAGGAAAAGCAGTGATGAAAGACGTTCAAAAAGCACCACACGGGCAACATTTGCACCGTTTAACAGTAGAAGAAGGAACACTTTCTGTCGGTGAAACAGTAACTGCACAAGTTGATGAAGTTGCTCGATTAGCAACCGTGAAAAACCATACAGCGACGCACTTACTTCACCAAGCGTTAAAAGACGTATTAGGAGAACATGTTAACCAAGCCGGCTCATATGTTGGTCCGGATCGTTTACGTTTTGACTTCTCTCACTTCGGTCAAGTGACAGAAGAAGAGTTAGAACGTGTTGAACAAATCGTCAATGAACAAATTTGGAACAACACAGTCGTTCGTACAGGACATTATTCATTAGATGAAGCGAAAGAAATGGGTGCGATGGCACTTTTCGGTGAAAAATATGGAGATGTCGTACGTGTCGTGACAGTTGGTGATTATTCAATGGAACTTTGCGGCGGATGCCACGTCAATAATACTGCCGAGATCGGTTTATTCATTATCGAATCAGAAAGTGGTATCGGCGCAGGAACGCGTCGTATCGAAGCGGTGACAGGTAAAGCAGCATTTGAATGGTTAAAAGAAAAGCAATCGACATTGCTTCAAATTGCTGACGTATTAAAAGCAAAACCTGCAAACGTTGTGAAAAAAGCAGAAGATACGATGACACGTGTGAAAGATCTCGAAAAAGAAAATGAATCACTCATTGCAAAGTTAGGTAATGCACAATTAGATGAACTTTGGAATCAAGCGCAAGAAATCGATGGTGTGACTGTACTTGCTGCGAAAGTAGAAGCGAAAAATAATGGCGCACTTCGAGGAATGATCGATGAAGCGAAACAGAAATTCCCGAAACTCGTCGTCGTTTTCGGAGCAACAGATGGCAAAAAAGTAATGCTTGCAGCAGGTGTATCAAAAGAGTTAACAGATACATTTAAAGCAGGAGACGTACTCAACCATGTCGCAACACAATGTGACGGCCGTGGTGGAGGGCGTCCTGAAATGGCGATGGGTGGAGCAAAAGATCCATCGAAGCTTGACGAAGCACTCGATAGTGTTTATGAATATATCAAATCTGTTTAATCCGATAGTCAAATCGGGTATACTAAAACATATGACTGATTGTGGCTTTCGTTTCTCGAGAGCCACATGAAGAATATGAATCCGATCGATGGAAGAAACCAGAAAGCGGGGTGTCGAGTATGGATTCCTACGACAAAACAATGAAGTTTAATTTTCCAGAAGATGTACAAGAAAATGAAGTCGAAGAAGTCATGCTGCACGTATACAAATCATTAAACGAGAAAGGTTATAACCCGATCAACCAGATTGTCGGTTATTTACTTTCAGGTGACCCAGCATATATTCCGCGTCATGAAGATGCGCGAAATTTAATTCGATCATTGGAACGCGATGAAATTATCGAAGAACTTGTAAAATTTTATATTCGCGAACATGGAGGCCAATAAGTTGAGAACGATGGGACTTGATGTCGGTACGAAGACAGTCGGTATTGCTGTGAGTGATCCATTCGGTTGGACTGCTCAAGGAGTCGAAACGATTCCAGTCAATACAGAAGAAGAAGAGTACGGGCTTGAACGATTAGATGAGCTCGTACGCCAATACGAAGTGACACGTTTCGTCGTTGGCTATCCTAAAAATATGAACAATACGGTCGGTCCGCGTGGAGAAGCGAGCGAAGCGTATGCAGAATTGTTAAAAAAACGTTACGGTCACCCTGTTGAATTATGGGATGAGCGTTTATCAACAGTAGCTGCTGAAAGAACGCTTCTTGAAGCGGATATGAGCCGAAAAAAACGTGCCAAAGTAATTGATAAGATGGCTGCTGTAATGATTTTACAAGGCTATTTAGATTCAAAAAGTTAAGAGGTGAAACAATGGCTTTAAATCACGGAGATGAAACATTAACAATTATTGATGAAAATGGGAATGAAGTAGAATGCCAAGTTATTCTAACTTTTGACTCACCACAACCAGAAAAATATCCACGTTCTTACGTCGTTTTCCATGAGATGGACGCAGCGGATGAAGACGGAATTGTTGAAATCCAGGCGCTTGCATTTAAAGAAAATGCAGATGGCGATGGAGGAGCTTTACTTCCGATTGAAACGGAAGAAGAGTGGGATATGGTTGAAGAAGTAATCGGTGCTTTCGTCGAAGAAGACGAACATACTGAACTTCACGTAGAAGAATAATAGTTGAGGGAGCGGAGCGGACAATATCCGTTCCGTTTTCATGTAAAGGAGGCATTCGATGCAACAGCCTACCCGTTTTGAACAGCGGCAAGAAGAAGCGAAGATTATTCGTAAAATCGTTTCGCGTATTACAGCAATAGTAATTGGACTCATTTTACTTGCAGGAATCATCGGATTTTTCTATGTCAATAGCGCATTAAAACCTGTCGATAAAAAAGACGAGACGCTAATTACTGTAGATATTCCAATCGGTTCAGGAATTAATACGATTGCAGATATATTAGAAGATAAAGGATTAATTAAAAGTGCTCAAATCTTTAAATATTATGCGAAGTTTAATAATGAGTCAGATTTTCAAGCAGGTAGTTACGAATTAACGAAAGCGATGACACCTGATGAATTAATTAAAAGTTTAAAGTCTGGAAAAGTGTATCGTACACCAGAGTTAACATTGACAATCCCTGAAGGATTAACCGTTGAACAAGTTGCAGAACTAGTAGCAGATAAAACATCAATTACGAAGCGAGAGTTTTTAGAATATGTGAATGATCCAAAAACGATTGATCATTTCATAAAAAAATATCCGCGAATCGTTACAGATGATGTGAAAGCAAAAGATATTAAAGTGCCACTTGAAGGATATTTATATCCAGCAACGTACCCGTTTTATGAGAAAGATCCAAGTGTTGAAAAAATTGTCGATGCAATGATTGAAGGAACGGCCATCAATATTACACCGCTTTTAGAAGATTTAGAAGCGCAAGGCAAAAGTGTACATTGGTTATTGACATTTGCTTCATTATTAGAGCGTGAAGCGACTGCTTCGATTGACCGCTCGACGATTGCAAGCGTCTTTTACAATCGGATCGATCAAGGTATGCCTCTTCAAACAGACCCGACCGTTTTATATGCACTCGGCAAACATAAACATCGTGTGTTATATAAAGATTTAGAAATTGATGATCCGTATAACACATATAAATATAAAGGGTTACCTCCTGGTCCTATTGCAGGGGCAGGGATGTCTTCAATTGAAGCGACGATGAATCCAGCAGATACAGATTACATTTATTTCTTAGCTGATGAGCATGGAAATAACTACTTTACAGATTCATACGAAGAGCATTTGAAAAACCGAGATAAATATATTACGCCACAATTTGAAGAAGAAGATAAAAAAGCAAAAGAAAGTAAAGGTGACGACAAAGATGAATGATGTCGTTCATTACTTAGAAGAGCTTCGAGGAAGTCGTCCATCACTGATTCGAGAGATGGAAGAAGAAGCAAAACGAGACCATGTGCCGATTATGGATGCACTCGGTTTTGAAACGTATCGGGCGCTTTTACAATTACAACGTCCAAAATGTTTATTAGAAATCGGTACAGCGATCGGTTATTCGGCGATTCGAATGGCCTCTGCCGTTCCGTCGTTAGAAATCGTATCGATCGAACGAAATGAGCATCGCTATGAACGTGCGACGCATTATGTTGAGCGGAGCGAATGTAAAGATCGTATTACATTAATTCATGCCGATGCTTTGT
>JASKZX010000115.1 GCA_030147435.1 Savagea sp.
TTTTCGGTTCTAAACTTAAAATTCCTGATAACCATTCAACGTACATCGTAAATGGTACGAGTAATAATAAGAAAATGATCGAACCGACGACGTTGAATAAGACGTGTGTAGCAGCTGCTCGTCTTGCAGCAACAGAGGCACCAATTGCAGCAAGTATCGCTGTAATAGTCGTACCGATGTTATCTCCGAATAAAATTGGTAATGCTGCTTGTAAGTCGACAAGCCCTTCTGTATAAAGCCCTTGTAAAATACCGACTGTCGCACTTGAACTTTGAACAATTAATGTAAAGACTGTTCCGGCAACGACACCGAGTATAGGGTGATCACTCAATGCAAGTGTCATATCTGTAAACGCTTCTAGTGAACGAAGTGGTTTCATTCCGTCACTCATCATTTCAAGTCCTAAGAAAAGTCCACCGAAACCGAAGACGACTTCCCCGAAGTTACGTACTTTCGTTTGACGTACGAAGAAAATTAAAAAGGCCCCCACTGCCATGATCGGAAGTGCGTACGCCCCGACATCTAATCCGATAATAAATGCTGTTACCGTCGTACCGATATTTGCACCCATAATGACACCGATTGCTTGGCGTAGCGTCATAAACCCAGCACTAACTAATCCTACGGTAATAACAGTCGTTCCTGAACTTGACTGAATTAATACGGTAACGACAATACCGACGAGTACTCCCATCAATGGATTCGTCGTATATTTATCTAAAATCGAACGTAAACGATCGCCTGCTGCTTTTTGAAGCGCATCCCCCATATACTTAATCGAGAATAAGAAAATCCCGAGTCCTCCAATAAATTGGAAGATCATATCTTGCCAGTTTATCTCCATTTGTGTCTGACGACCTCCTAGTTGATCTATCGCACAAGCGATTCATACTCTCTTAATTATGACCTTTGTATGAATGAATTGTAAATAGAGAATGAAGAAAATTTACATAACATTTACAATCAGCTAAGAAAATCGTCACGTTTTTTTCACACTTACAATTCTTTTTAATATTTTTTGAAGAAAAACGACATTTCGAAGCAAACTTGCTTGTTTTTCCACGTAGTTGGTTGATAAACTAAAGATATGTAAGAAATGAAGGAGAGAACGAAATGACAAAAATGACTCACCGAAAAAATACACGCCCAGTAAAAGTCGGTAACTTAACAATCGGAGGAAGCAACGAACTATTTATTCAAAGTATGACAACGACAAAAACTGAAGATGTCGATGCAACAGTTGCTCAAATTAAACGTTTAGAAGAAGCAGGTTGCCAAATCGTTCGTGTCGCTTGCCCTAACGAAGAAGCAGCTCGTTCGATCGGAGCGATTAAAGCACAAATTGATATCCCGCTCGTCGTCGATATTCATTTTGATTATAAATTAGCATTAATCGCCATTGAACAAGGGGCAGATAAAATTCGAATTAACCCAGGAAATATCGGGCGACGCGAAAAAGTAGAAGAAGTTGTAAAAGCAGCGAAAGAAAAAAATATTCCGATTCGTATCGGAGTAAACGCTGGATCTTTAGAAAAACATATCTTAAAAAAATACGGCTACCCAACAGCAGATGGAATGGTAGAAAGTGCTTTACACCATATTAAAATTTTAGAAGACCTCGACTTCCATGACATTATCGTTTCTTTAAAAGCATCTGATGTCGGTTTAGCGATCGAAGCGTATAAAAAAGCAGCGGCTGCATTCGATTATCCGTTACACTTAGGAATTACTGAATCAGGAACTTTATTTGCTGGTACTGTGAAATCAGCAGCGGGACTCGGTGCTCTTCTTTCAGAAGGACTCGGAAATACGATGCGTATTTCACTTTCTGCAGATCCTGTCGAAGAAGTAAAAGTGGCTCGCGAATTACTCAAAGTATTCCACTTATCATCAAACGCAGCTACACTTATTTCATGTCCGACATGCGGTCGTATTGAGATCGACTTAATTTCAGTCGCTAACGAAGTAGAAGAATATATTTCAACGATTAAAGCACCGATCAAAGTTGCAGTGCTCGGCTGTGCAGTAAATGGCCCTGGTGAAGCACGTGAAGCGGATATCGGGATTGCTGGTGGACGTGGTGAAGGACTACTCTTCATGAAAGGTGAAATCGTTCGAAAAGTACCTGAAGACGATTTAGTAGATGAACTGAAAAAAGAAATTGACAAATTAGCTGAAGAATATTTTGAAAAACAACGTAAAGAACAAGAGGAAGCGAATCAATGAGGCGACCTCGCCTAGGCATCGATATCGACGGGACAGTGACGTGCCCGTCGGCTTTGGTGCCTTTTATTAATCGAGACTTTAATACAAACCTTCAGCTAGAAGACATTCAAGAATATGACTTAACAAAAGCATTCGATGTCGACCCAAACCAATTCGCAGAGTGGTTCGAACAAACAGAACATGAAATTTATACTCATTCACCCGTTCATACGAATGTTTTATCTATTCTTCCGCATTGGCCAAAATGTTTTGATTTACATTATATTACTGCTCGCGGAGAAAATGTGAAAGATACGACGTTAGAATGGTTTCATAAGCATGAAATCCCTTATGACTCTATTCATTTCGTCGGCAGCCATGACAAAGTAGACATCGCAAAAAAATTGCAAGTTGATGCTTTTTTTGAAGATAAATACGACAATGCAGTAACGATTCATAACATTCTTCGTATTCCTGTCTTTTTGTTCGATACCCCTTGGAACCAAGGGCCTCTTCCAAAAGGAATTCAAAGAATTTACAATTGG
>JASKZX010000119.1 GCA_030147435.1 Savagea sp.
TACGGTGTAGCTGTTGACGAATTCCAACACGTCGTTTATGAACATCCAGAAATGACACCGGCTGAACGTAATGCTGCATGGCGCGAGATTGAGAAAAAGTATTTACCTTTCCGCGATTATGACGGCAATGAATATCTCGAGTCTGGTGGTATTTGGCAACGTCAAACACATATTTATGAAGTGCCATTCTATTATATCGACTACACGTTAGCACAAGTTTGTGCGTTCCAGTTTTGGCACCGTTCACAAGAGAACTTTGAAGATGCTTGGAAAGATTACGTTCACCTCTGCTCACTCGGTGGTACGCAATCATTTACAAACCTCGTCAAAGAAGCAGGACTTCAATCACCATTTGAAGAAGGTACTATAAAAGAAACGATTCAACACGTAAAATCTTGGTTAGACAAAGTAGACGATACGAAATTATAAGATAAAAACCCTCGTTAAGCGAAGTAGCACTTAACGAGGGTTTTTCTTTACATAAGTCCTTTTGCGCGTCCCTCTTCATCTACATCCATTTGAAGAGCTGCTGGACGTTCAGGTAAGCCAGGCATCGTCATAATATCTCCTGTGAGACAGACGAGAAATCCTGCACCTACTTTTGGCACAATCGAGCGAATCGTAATTTGAAAATCTTCTGGACGTCCGAGTTTTTTCGGATCATCCGATAATGAGTATTGTGTTTTCGCCATACAAACAGGCAATTCATCCCAACCATTTTCAACAACTTTCGCTAAATCTTTTTTTGCTTGATCGGTGAAATGAACACCACTACCGCCATAAATACGACGGACGATTTCTTCTACTTTCTGTTCGACTGAGGCCTCTAAGTCGTATAAAAGTTCAAAATCTTTTTCTTCTTCAAACAATTCTAATACTTGTTCAGCTAATTCGACGCCACCTTTACCGCCTTGTTCCCATACTTTCGTTAATGCGGCACGGACGTTTCGTTCTTCACACCATTGTAAAACCGCGTCAATTTCTTCTTCTGTATCTGTCACGAAATGATTTAATGCAACTACAGGTTCGATGCCGAATGTACGAATCGTTTCAATATGCTTTTCTAAATTAACAATTCCCTTCATCACTGCTTCAACATTTTGTTGTTGTAAGTGATCTTTTTCAACACCACCGTGCATTTTTAACGCACGTACTGTCGCTACAATGACGACTGCATCTGGTTCAAATTCAGCTGCTCGCGCTTTAATATTCATAAACTTCTCTGCACCGAGGTCTGAACCGAATCCTGCTTCTGTAATGACGATATCTGATAATTTTCGTGCTGTATCTGTCGCAATGACTGAGTTACAACCATGGGCGATATTAGCAAACGGTCCTCCGTGAACGAGTGCGGGTGTTCCGCCAATCGTTTGCACGAGGTTCGGCTTCAATGCTTCTTTTAATAAAAGTGCTAATGCACCTTCAACTTGTAAATCTTTCACGTAAACAGGTTCGTCGTCATACGTATATCCGATCATCATCTCTCCAAGTCGAACTTTCAAATCATTTAAATCTGTCGCTAAACAGAAAACTGCCATGACTTCTGATGCGACCGTAATATCGAAGTGATCTTCACGTGGTACTCCTTGTTTCTCTCCACCTAATCCTACGATTACATTTCTTAACGCGCGATCATTCATATCGAGTACTCGGTTCCACGTAATACGACGCGGGTCGATGTTTAACGCATTTCCTCGATGAATATGATTATCTATAAATGCGCTCAATGCATTGTTCGCTGCAGTAATCGCATGAATATCTCCAGTAAAATGTAAATTAATTTCTTCCATCGGAAGAACTTGTGAATAACCCCCGCCTGCTGCTCCACCTTTTAGTCCCATCACTGGACCTAATGAAGGCTCACGCATTGCAACCATTGCACGGTGACCTAAGACAGTGAATGCATCAGCTAATCCTACAGTTACAGTCGATTTCCCTTCACCAGCGGGTGTCGGACTGATCGCTGTAACAAGTACTACCTTTCCATCAGCTGTTTTTTGTTTCAAAGATGTCGGATCAATTTTCGCTTTGTAATGTCCGTACGGTTCTAATGCTTCATCTTCTACTCCAATCATTGCTGCAATTTTTTCAATCGGTTCCATCTTTGCATCCATCGCAATATCCAAATCTGACTGATGTGTCGTTTTTGTCGTCACACGATGACCTCCCTTTCGTTCGTCTTTCATTATACAATAATTTTTTGATTATTCTATAACAAAACGAAAAAATTCATGATTTCATCGTATTTTTAAAGCAATTTTCCCGACTTGTCCACTCTCCTGAATACGCTCTAGCGCTTGTCCTGCTTCACTTAAAGGATATACCTTATCAATCACCGGATGAATTTTTTCTTCTTTCATCCAACGTAAAAGCGCACGTAGCTCTTCGCGGCTCCCCATCGTAGAACCGTATATTGTTTGTTGATTATAGAAAAATGTTCGTATATTAAAAGTGACATCGTCCATTGTAGATGAACCAAATGTAACGATTCTTCCACCTCGTTTTAAAACATGTAATGAACGGTGAAACGTTGCCGAACCAACGCTATCGACGACTAGATCAATCTCTTCTTCTTGCAATTGCGCTTCCCAATCACTTACTGTATCTAATACGATGTCCGCTCCAAATGAACGAATTTCTCTCATTTTTTCTTCATGGCGAGTCGTCGTAATGACACGTGCTCCTTTACTTTTTGCTAGCTGAATCATAAATGTCGCCACCCCACTACTTCCTCCAGGAATAAAGACCGTTTCCCCTTCTTTTAATTGACCTTTCGTCATCAATGCTCGATATCCTGTCATTCCTGCTAGAGCAATCACCGCATTTTCCTCCCACGATAAATGAGGTAGTACTTCTTCTACTTGTTCTTCATCAATGACAATTTCTTCAGCAAATGTTCCATGATCAGGGTTTCCTAAAATCTCAAAGTCTTCCGGAGGAATCGGACGTTCTTCAAACCATCGAAGTGCTGGATTTATAAGGACGCGATCACCGACTTTCCATCTTGTCACCTCTTCACCGACTTCTATAATAATACCTGCACCGTCTGAACCTAAGACGAGCGGTGTGTTTTCTCCTGCACGTCGGTCTTGAATATATAAATCTCGACGGTTCACCCCTGCTGCTTGTAAAGCGATTCGAACGTCAAATGGACCGATCACTTGACTTGGAAAATCTGTCACATACCGATACTCTTTGTCTTGGTGAATAAATGCTTTCATTTCTCTCATCCTTTCTAATTTGGAAGTGCTTACATCTTATCATGACGATAAGAAAAAGAAAAACGGCGCTACTTATAGCACCGTTTTTCTTTAATACCCTGTATTTTGACGCTCGTAATTTTCTTCATTTTTAGCAATATAAGCATCGATAATTTCTTCATTTGTAAAAGCAAGCCCTTTTGCTATCGCGTCATATGCTTGCCAAACAACTTTGTAATGCTCCATCGTCGGCTCTTGTAAAAATTGTTGCACTG
>JASKZX010000131.1 GCA_030147435.1 Savagea sp.
AATGCTTTTACGAGCCAACGCCCTTCTTCAAAGTCGATATCAATTCCTTGTAAAGAAATTTGGTTCGGACGAAGTGGTGCTAAGTCGTTCGCTAAGAAACGGAAAACGTACATTTGCTCTTGTGAAATATTCCAGTCAGGGTGTAAAGAAAGCGGTGTTTGAATGATATCTTGATTCGCTTTCTTTTTATTCGTTACCGGATTTTCTTTCTTTTCACTTGCGACTTGTTCTCCTGAAACAGACTGTTCTTCTCCTTTTAGTTTTGTTTTACGGAAAAAGTCAAAAAATTTCATGTTATTGTTCCTCCTGTTGTGGTGTGAGAATTTTCTTCATGAACTGCGTTACTTCAGCTGCAATATTACGGCGGAGACGTTGGAATGCTTGACCGAATAAATAGAGCCCCTCGCGTTGATATACTTGCATTGGATCTTCTTGGCCGTAAGAACGTAATCCGATTCCTTCCTTCAAACGTGTCATTGATTCTAAGTGACGGACCCACATAGAGTCGATGTAACTGATCATGACAGCTGGTAAAAAGTCTAACACATCTTCGTTTTCTCGGAATTGATCCATGAACGCATGTAATTCTTTCATCGGTTCTTCATAGAGATCGAAAAGTTCTTTCGTCGTCTCGATTGGACGAGGAATTTCAATCGGTTCAAGTAATAAGCTATTCATCGTACGTTCAATGCGATCGTAATCAAAGTTTTCAGGGATTTCTTCTGCTGGACAACTATCTTCAATAACGAATTCAACCGCTTCATCTAACATACGTCCGAGTAAGTCGAATACTTCATCACGTGCTAAAATTTTGTCACGTAAATTGTAAATGACACGGCGTTGGTCGTTAATGACGTCGTCGAGTTTTAAGTTGTATTCGCGCATTGAATAGTGCGCACCTTCAACGATTCGTTGCGTACGTTCTGTAATTTCATCCATCTCTTTATTTAATATTTCGCCATGTTCGCCAATTTCAAGTTTTTTCTCGAGTCGTTCTAAATCTTCTTGTGCGTAACGGCGATACATATCATCTTCAAGTGATAAATAAAATTGTGTTTCACCAGGGTCTCCTTGACGACCCGAACGTCCGCGCAATTGGTTATCAATTCGACGAGATTCGTGCTTTTCAGTACCGAGTACGAAAAGTCCCCCTGCTTCTTTTGCTTTTTCATCGAGCTGGATATCTGTACCACGTCCAGCCATATTCGTTGCGACGGTGATACGTCCGTATTGCCCTGCTTCAGAGATCAGTTGCACTTCTTGTTCAACACTTTTTGCGTTCAGTAAGTTGAATGATAATCCTTTTTTACGAAGTGCATCTGCAACATCTTCCGATTGTAAAATGGAAGTTGTTCCGACGAGAACGGGTTGTCCTTTTTCGTGGCGGCGAGCGACTTCTTCAGCGACAGCTGCGTACTTTTGTTCTTTCGTTTCAAAGACGCGGTCAGGTAAGTCTACCCGTTGACGCGGACGGTTTGTCGGCACTTGAACGACATTCATATTGTACACTTCTAAAAATTCTTTCGCTTGTGTTTTCGCCGTACCTGTCATCCCGCTTAACATCGGATACATTCGGAAATAGTTTTGAATTGTAATTTGCGCTTGTGCTTTGTTTTCATCGGTAATTGGAACGCCTTCTTTTGCTTCAATCGCTTGATGAAGCCCGTCAGAAAGGGTACGTCCTTCCATAATTCGTCCGGTAAACATGTCGATGAGTTCAATTTTGTTTTCTTCTGAAATAATATAATCGACGTCAAGCTCAAAAATGACGTGAGCACGTACAGCTTGAATCATATAATGATAAAGCGTTTGGTGATGAAGGTCGTATAAGTTTTCAACACCGAAAGCAGCTTCTACTTTTTCGATTCCTGTTTCAGTTAATGAAACAGCTTTTGTCATTTCATCAAATTCAAAATCTTCATCGCGCTTAAAACGTCGCGCAACCATTGCAGCGACTTTGTGTAAATCTTCGTCTGCTTCCATTTTACCAGCAATAATGAGTGGAGTTTTTGCTTCGTCGATCAAGACAGAGTCAACTTCGTCAATGATGGCAAAGTGATAAGGACGTTGCACTTTATCTTCTAATGAAGAAGCCATATTGTCACGCAAGTAGTCAAAGCCGAACTCTGTACCGACTCCGTACGTAATATCTGCTTCATATGCTTGTTTTTTCTCATCCGGCTCCATCATCGGCATATTAATTCCGACAGTGAGTCCGAGGAAACGGTGAATTTGTCCGATTTGGTTGTAATCTCGTTGCGCTAAATAATCGTTCACTGTGATGACGTGAACACCTTTTCCTTCTAGAGCGCGTACATAAGACGGTAAAGAGGCAACGAGCGTTTTACCTTCACCTGTCGGCATTTCAGCAATATGGCCTTCAGTAAGGGCAAGTCCACCGATTAATTGAACGTCGTAATGACGCATATTGAGTACACGTTTCGAAGCTTCTCGAACGACAGCAAAGCTATCAGGAATGATCGAGCGAATCGATGTGCCGTTTTCTAATTTTTCTTTGAAGTGTTCAGTCATTTGACGGAGTTCAATATCCGTCATCGCCTCGTATTTATCTTCGAGACGGTTGATTTTTGCAACAATTCGTCGGTATCGACGCAATTGTCGCTCATCATTATCAAATAATTTTTTTATAAAAGATAACATTCACTCTGCTCCTTTTCTACCCACTCGTGGATATAGCTCAATTTTAGCAAAAACAAAAGGGAAAAACTACTGTAAGCGATAATAGTTTCTATATATTGTCGATTATTACTCCCTCGCAAGTGATTTTTCCTTTAGATAATGGTATAATTAATCGTGGAAAAAAGTACGTTGAAAAAGGACTTACATTTAGGAGGCACGACATGATTTATGTTGCGATTTTAACTGCTTTTATCGCTGCTATCGTTTTGACACCACTCGTTATTCGTTTATCGTATCGAATCGGTGCAGTCGATAAACCGAACTATCGAAAAGTGCATATCGTTTCTATGCCGAGAATTGGTGGATTAGCGATATTCGGTGCCTTTATGATAGGTTATTTCGTCATGAGTCCGTCAGATGAGCATGCGCTCGGTATTTTACTCGGTGCGGTATTAATCATTTTAACTGGTTTTCTTGATGATATGATCGATATTACACCGAAGGCAAAGCTCGTCGGACAAATTGGTGCAGCACTTCTTGCCATCATCTGGGGCGGCTTACAAATTCAATTTATTACGTTACCAGTGATTGGACAAGTTGATTTCGGCTGGTTAAGTATTCCGATTACAGTCCTTTGGATCGTCGGAATTACGAATGCGATCAACTTAATTGATGGATTAGATGGTCTTGCATCAGGTGTATCAGCAATTGCTCTTATTACGATGTCTGTCATGGCAGTAATTATGGGAAATACATTTGTTGCGATGACAGCTGCAATACTAGCTGCAAGTGCGATTGGATTTTTATTTTATAATTTTCACCCAGCAAAAATTTTCATGGGAGATACAGGTTCTCTCTTTTTAGGATATATGATTTCGGTGTTAGCATTGCTCGGATTTAAAAATGTCGCCGTCATTTCATTAATTATCCCGATCATTATGCTCGGTGTTCCAATTTCTGATACATTTTTTGCTATCGTCCGTCGTATTCGAATGAAGCAACCGATTTCTGCACCGGATAAATCACATTTACATCACTGTTTATTACGCATCGGATTTTCGCATCGTCAAACGGTGTTAATTATTTATTGTATCGCCATTTTATTCGGAATTGCAGCAATTTTATTTTCACAAGCGACGGTATGGGGAGGCATTCTCTTACTCGCTGTCATTATTATCGCTGTGGAATTATTTGTTGAAATCATCGGTTTAGCAGGAACAAACTACAAACCGCTCATCAACCTCGTCCGAATGATTGGAAAATAATAAAAAGGCTGTTCTAAGCATCTCAATCGACGCTTAGAGCAGCCTTTTCAATTTTTATCCATGGATTTATCGTTCATTGTATCGGCAGTTTTTGCCGTTGTTGTCGAAAGTCCGAGATGATTTCGTAAAATCGTTTGAACGTGATCGAGGGAGTCTGTATCTACTTTGTAATAGTAAATGCCGGTCGACCAGTCATCGGTACCGAGTAAATTTAACGTATCGATTCGCGGAGTTCCTTTTTTCGTATATTCAAAGAAAGAAAACATTTCAGGTAATGTCATATTCGTTTTCATATTTGCACCGAGCGCGTCAATAATATCTCCGTAGCGTGTCACTGAAGAAATCGATGAAGCGCGTTCGACCATCGCTTCGATGATCATTTGTTGACGTTTCCCGCGGTCAAAATCGCTATCGAGCTTTCGCGTTCGAGCTAATGCGAGAGCGTGCCGTCCATCGAGATGTTGGAGTCCTTGTTCTAAATGAATGGAATTTTGATCATTTTCATCTTTTTCGATACGTTCGTACGGCACTTCTACATCGATGCCACCGAGCGCATCAACGACATCGATAAAAGCATTGAAGTTCATTTTTATATAATAATGAATGGGAATGTCTAGCAAATCTTCTACTGCATCGACGGATGCTCGAACACCACCGAAAGCGTGTGCATGTGTAATTTTATCTTTATAGCCGACTTCTGGGATGTACACGTATGTATCTCGTGGAATGCTCAGTAATTTGATCGTTTTCATTTTCGGGTTGAACGTTGCAACGAGCATCGCATCTGTACGGCTATTTTCATCGTCTTGATCTTCTCGAGAGTCCCCATTATCAATACCGAGTAGTAAGACGGAAACATTATCTTTTGCAGGTTCTACTGATTCACGCGCTTTTGTTGGAGTCGCATCAATCGGTTCGAAGGCTTCGTCCGCTGCGGTTTGCACTTTATTCAATAAGGAGAACGCATAGCCAAAAGCAACGAAAATGAAGCCGAGTAATAGAAGTAAGGATAGCTGTAAAAATTTTCTTTTCTTTTTGACTTTTCGTTTTTGTTTGAAGTAATCAGTTCTTGTTCGCTTTTTCATTGTCATCTCTTCACACTCCCTCTGGAGCTACCATTCCCTTCTAACGTTTTAGAGTGATTTTGAATGGGTACATATGAACTAGTTTACGGAAGTTGTTACTTCTGTGGAATCTCTCGGAAAATCGTATCCGTCGTCGCTATTTCAGCTTGTCCGTTCGTCAGTTCTGTCATCCATTCAATAAAAGATTCTTTTTTCTCAAGTGGAACATAAATGTACATCGTAACGTCATTCGTGTAGTCGATGTCTTTTATCGTATATGTCGATTGACGTACCTCATTTTCTACTTTACCGAGCCAAGTGTAGTCAATCGTAACACCGATGATGTCATTTTTCTGGCGATAAACGACACCAGTTGCATCAATGCCTCGTGTCGTAGATTGTCCATAAGCGCGAATTAAGCCGCCACTACCGAGTTTAATTCCGCCAAAGTATCTAGTTATGACGACGACCGTGTCTTCAAGGTTGCGTTTGAGCAAAACTTCTAAAATCGGAATGCCTGCTGTACCTGATGGTTCACCGTCATCATTTGCTTTTTGAATTTTATGTTTCGGACCTACTGTATAGGCAGAGCAGTTATGAGTTGCATCGTGATGTTTCTTTTTGATTTTATCAATAAAAGCAATCGCTTCTTCTTCTGTTTCTACTCGTTCGACATAAGCGATAAATTGTGATTTTTTAATATAAATATCTGTCGTTCCATATCCTTTGACAGTGTAGTAATTTGGACGCATAATATCTCCTCCATTATCATTTTAGAAAAGTAATAATTATTGAAATTTATAACCTTACTTAAAAAACATTGTAAGAGTAGTGTATAATTAAACAAAGTGTATAAGTAAAA
>JASKZX010000133.1 GCA_030147435.1 Savagea sp.
ACCGAGCTCGTTAACGTCTAATGTAGAATAATACGTCGCTGGGTGATCTTTTCGCCAAATGACCCAATCATCTGCTTTTGGATCTTTCGCTGTCGTATACAAAATGTCGTACTTTTCTGTTCCCCGATAAATGCCTGTGACGAGACTTTTTAACTTAAGCCCTTCCGGCGTCATATCGATCAGTTCTCCTCTCGGTAATGTCACGTTCGAGAAGTTAGATGCGTTCATATAAAACGTTACTTCTTGACCAGGAGCGACTTCTTGTTGATACGACTTTACATATTTATCGGTATAGACGTAATCCCAAGGACTTGCGATATCTAATGTAAATCCGTGAGTAAGTGATGCTTCTTTCGTTTGACGCTCTTCGCCAAGCGGGACGTATGAAAGGTGTGCTTCATTCGTCACTTTTTTCTGTTGAATACTTTCTAAATAAGCTCGTTCTTCTTCCGTTAAATCATTTTTATTTTCATGCCAACCGGGTACTTTTTCTGTCCAATCTGGATATTTCACAATGACCCGAAACTCTTTCGTATTATCTTTTCCTGGACGTTGGTCGGGTGATTCTACATCGAAGCGAACTGTATGCGTCTTCGCATCATACGTTCCTGGAATACGTTCACTAAAGTTTTTCGGTAACTCATAAGCTTCAACGAAAATCGCTTCTTCCGGCAATTTATCAGTAAGAACGACATCTGAAATGTTTAATAAGCCGAGCGCATGAGTCGACACGTTCGATAACTCAATCGCATATTCAACGTATTCACCTGGATACGGATCAACTCCTGGTTTAAATTTCTTTTTAACAATATTCCAGTTCGCTTCCGCACGTGCAGTAAGTGTGAGTGCTTCCGCTCGTACGGGCTCTATATTTGGTCCTTGCACCCACGTTTCAATGACTGCTTTCGTTCCATCAGGTGTTACGAAGTTTGGAAATTGTAAATTATTAATTTTTACTTTTCCAGTCGCTCCGACAATCTCTTTTTGGAATGTGAAAATAAACTGTCTTTTCTCTTCATCGTATCGATACGTCGTAAAGTCTCCGGTTAATTGCACGTGTTTATTAAACGTTAATGTCTCCGGTAGTTGCACGACGAGTTCTAAGTCTTGAAACGGTGTATCTAAACTCGACAAACTATAGTCAATGCCATACGTAAATGACTCTCCTGACCAAATCGGTTCATTTGCGTCTTTTCCTTCAATAGAACCTTGTACGACAATACCTTCTACTAAAGTAGGCGCTTCATGATCAAAAGTATGGCGAATCTCTTGACGATTCGTCTCTTGTTGAGCAAAACCTTTCGGCGTGTACGTCGCATATGCTTCCGCTGCGACTTCTTCTGTCGTCACATCATAAAACAGAGTAACGTTCGTACGCCTCGGCGTTGCGGGGTGGAAGTTTGCGTGATCGGTCGGAATTCCACCAGGGTTCACCCAATAGACGCGGTGATTTTCCTCATCATACGTTCCACCAAATGTTGCGGAACGGAAGATTGCCCCTTCTGGTAAATCGAGATAAAACGTCGCCTCTTCTAATGCAATTGACGCTTCTCCTTCAATCGGCTCGTGACGAAAAGCTAACTCATACTCTACTTCACCTGTCGTATAAGCTTTCACGACACGCCCATCCATGTGCCAGATTGGTGTCGACACATCCACTTCAGTTTCTTCTTCCTCTTCTTCTTTAGAAGGCTCCTCAATGTTCGGCAACTCACTTTCTGACGGTTGTCTTTCTTCCTCGTCATCTAGTAGCAGTTCGTCTTCTTCACTCCTTTCTTCCTCAACTTCTTCAACGATTCCCTCTTCCTCAAGTTGTTCTAGATCTTCTTGTTCTTCTGGAATGATCGACGTTTCCGCAAATCCAATATTCAGCGGCAATGTCATTTGCAAAACGAGAAAAAGGGATAAAAATAAATACCAACCTTTTTTCACCTGCTGCATACAATCACCTCAATATACTATTTTTATAATAGTTAAATCATACTATAATCCGATTACTTTCTGAATATTCTTTTGAATTATCGTAAAAACTCATCAAAACTCCTCACCCTATCTATTTTTTTGACGACAATCATTTAAAAGTTCCTTTTTATGGATAAAACAAGAGAAAAGAACTACATCTTTCAAATAAGCAAAAAATATAACAGTTGTATTTCTTATTTTTCTTGCATTATCAATTAAATAGAATTTTACCCTTTACTTCCAATAATGAAATGATATAATTTACCTCATATGTATAATAATTGGCAGAACGCTATATGCAGTGAAAGCTGCACGTATAGTGTAGGCTCATCTAGATATTGGCAGTATCGAAGTGAGAATAGCTTAAAAGGATATGTGACGACACAAGTGTTAGATGATTTACTCATCCATCACGAATGGACGCACTCTCCGAACAAATATAAAAAGCACGGACAACCATACAACTACAAAATTGCAGAACGTGAACCTTACTTTGTAAAAATTGAAGAGATCGGACCTGGTGGCACAGCGGGCGTCTTTTATTCTAACGGAATGAATGTGATTACTACTGAAGGTGTGAGAGTCGTCGGACTACTCATTACATCCGACACATTTCATCACGAGACAGTATCAACTGTAAAACGTAAAGTTGAAAAACATATCGGGAAATCATTAAGAAAATATGAGGAGAATATAATGAAACCCCTTCAGTACGCTACAAATTATAAAGGCTTCCACGTCTCACTAATACCACAACCTTGGCTAGGAAAAAATAAGTGGATGTTAAAAGTTATAAAATATTAACGAGGAAACGTGCAATCATAAAAACCGAGTATTCATTTATAATTTCAATCAATGAATACTCGGCTTTTTCTTTCATGCGATATAAGATGAGTCTCTTTTGCTCCTACCGTTTCGGCTTAAAGATCACTTTAAACAACCAAATAATTACCGTAACGCCCGTTACAAGTAGTAATACGGGAGGAATCAACCGCAGCGGTTCATAAATAGCAGAAAGAAGATAAAGTACTCCTGCTACTAAAAATGAAAACAACCCTATTTTACCGTTTAACTCCACTTCCTTCGTCCCTTTCCATCTACACATACTATATTTTATGTACTTTCGGCAAAACGCTCTCCAAGATTTTGGATGAATTTCTTCGAATATTCGTGATTTTCTTCATCGTAATATTCATCGAATCGCTCCATGACATCTTCTAATTCATACTTCTCTATCAGTCGCTGCATGTGCTGATGCGCTTTGTTAAAAGCATGCACTTCATCATAAAGTAATTCACCTTTTTGAGCAAGACGATCGTACCTCTCTCGTAACTCTTCTCGACGTCCTAAATAATCGCCCTTTGCAATATCTTCTAAATAAATATCAGAAATCTCTAAATAAAAGGGAGAAAAACCTTTCATCGCACGTTCAAATATTAACGCATCTCGATGCGATGTTTTCGCTTCAATCTCAGATAATTTAAAAATATCATTTTGTGCTGAATATAGATCATAAGTCAACTCATCTACTTTCAAATCGATCATTGACTCTAAATAATTTCCACCATAATCGATAATGCCGTGGATAATACTGACGGAATAATCCATCTGATCTTCTATTTGACGTATATAATAATAATACTGTAAAAACATTTGCTCGATATCGTTTTGAACATTCGTGACTTTGTAATGATCCAATGAGTCAAAATTACCTTCTGCAATTTCTTCATAATTGTATCGATCGAAAGAAATCACCTCTCCACCTTTACCATTCGGCTTCCCCGAACAAGCAGTAGACGTCATCAAAAGGACGACGAATAAAACACTAATTCCTATTTTCTTCATATGAGACACTCCTTTTCTTTCAAAGTAATCAAAACAAAAAATGCTTAGTTATCACTTTTACTTCATGATAACTAAGCATCGAATGACAAGTTTTTATCTACCAAAGATAATCTTCAAACTCTAAAATTGTATCATAAGTGTCATATTCATCTAAAAGTTCTTGGATTTCATCTTGCGCATCGAAAGCTTTTTTATGTTCTTTATAAAGAAGACCACCTGCTTCTCCAAAGTTTTCATATCGTTTCTCTAACTGCTTTTGACGCTCGACAAACTTCCCCTTTTTAAACTCTTTTTCAAATAAAATTGTTGTTTTCTCAATCAATTCAGTATGTGCATCGATAATTTCTTTTACTCTTAACGCATCTGGGTGCGAAGTGAGCGGTTGAATTTTGCGCATCTGTTGAGTATTTTCTCTCGCTTCCTGCAAACCTCTAATGATCGATGCCTTTTCAGTTTCATAGACTTCGCGAATGTCCTCTTCGTCTGCCTCACCCTCGATGACTTCTTCAATGAAATACTCTGCATCAGTCAACTCATCCGGAAAATCTAAAACATAGTACATATATTGCATAACCATCTGTTCAATATCATTTTCTACACGAGTAATATTCAAATGACGAAGCAAACTAAAATCACCTTCAGAAAAATCTTCATAATCATCGTCTTCAAAAGTGATCACTTCTCCACTCGTACCGTCAGGCTTTCCTGAACACGCTGCTGACGTCAAAACGAAAACACCTAATAATAAACTTACTGCCACTCTTTTAAACATCGAACGCTCCTCTACTTTTTATTAAATAATATGTATAAAAAATTCCAAATAAATGCAGTGATAGGTTCTATTTTACACATTGCATGATTATGTTCAAGATGTAATTTTCTTTCAATAAGTAATCAACATACGTTGAACAGTAAAAAACGCTTCCTTTAATTAGAATACTTACTTAAAAGTTTATCACAAATCTAAAAGAAAAAAGGTTTTATCATATCATTCACTCATAAAAAGGATAATCAATATACCTTTACCTAAAAAAACCTTATAATAATAAAAGTGGAAATAAGTTAACTTGATAGCACGCTGTATGCGGTGAAAGCCGCCTGTACAGTGTAGACTCGCTATATTGGCAAAAGGCGAGGATAGCACATTAGATTTTTCAGAGGCAAATAAAGTAATGCGGTACATTAACGACTACGAATATAAACTTGACTGGGTTATCCCTCACTCTTCCAAGAGTTGGTACAAAGAAATTACGATAAACCAGAGTCATTCACTAACACAAGAACATCTCGACCTTTACGTAGCAAGTACAAAACTTATCATCGCTATAGATGAAAAGGGATATGACGACTCATTAAAATATTTTCATCCCGTTCACATATCTGATATTGATTATATGTTTTACAAAGCTTATGCAAATAAAAATATTACTCAACAAGTAATTCAAACATTTGAAAAAATGGAGCAAGCTACTACAAATAAAGAAAGACTCAACCTTTATTTATCATTGCACAATGTAGATAAAGAAGTGATAGAGACTGCTTATTCTCATGCGAAAAACTCTGTAGATGCACAGTTTGAAAGGATGAAACGTAAATTAGAAAAAGCAAATCGCAGCCACTTTTATCACAATGAGTTAAAAGAGTTAAACGACTTAAAATTTAATTTAAGTTTCGTTATCGATCAAAAACCTCTATATGACCCGATTAAAAATGTTGAGAAATATATTGAAACATTCGAAGAGTTTCATCAACAGTTCGTCAATGATTTAATTGATGAAATTGACATGCTCTTACAATCAGAAGAACGATCTGGACAGTTAAAAGCCTCATTAGAAGAAGCAAAGAAAATGTTAAAAGGCGAAAAAATAGATGTGGAATACCCCAACATGGAAGAGGATGCGATTTTATCAGCGCTAGAAAGAATAGAAATCTATAAATCTGCACCTTCTATTCAACCATTAAAAGAAGTCGTCAATGAAACCGTGAAACAATATGAAAAATGGCTACAAATGCCGCTTACAGAAGAGGAAAAACAGCACATCGAACGAGCAATAGAAGACGCGCTATCGGCAATAAATCATTCATATATAGAAAATGAAAAAGACTTGAATCGGCAAATTCAAAACCTTCAACATAACTACAAAATGATTGAAGAATACTTACAACGATACACACTCTCAATCATTACGAACCTTCCAGCAATCGACGCAACATTCGTTCCGATTACTTTGCAAATTCACGATGACTATCGAACAATCGACTCACTCGCAAGTAATATTAAAGTGAAAGTAACATCTGAAAACGGGCGCATCATCCCTGAGACAGCCACTCTTCAAAACGGCAAAGCACAAGTGTTACTTCACCCGAAAACGAACGGAAAACTCCCTCCGACAATAACTGCGGAAATCATTGATGCACCACCAAAATACGAATACCTCATCGGACAAAAAATAACACGTAACACATATTTTTAAAATATCTTTCAGATGGAGACATTCCCGATAGACTGAAACGTCTATCGGGAACGCACTCCTTCACTCTCCATTTTTTTCATCTTCTCAACAATCGCTTCTTCTACAAATTCATCGACTGTATACCGATGCACATCACAAAAATAAAGAAGCTCACTTCGCACTCGACCAGACAATCGAATCGGAAAAGCACCTTGTAACAACTTTTTCATCGACGAAAGATTCGTCTCTAACGCTTCAATAAGCTCACGATCATTTAACCGTTGATGAGTCGACAAACGCTCAAACTGAAACTCATCTGCTCGTATTCGATCATCCTCTTCATAACGATGCTTATATACATTCCACCGATACCCTTGCTGACACATCCACTCGCCTAAATCAGACGTTCGCTCAAATTCATACTTCTCTAAAATCGCTTCTAATGAAATACCTTCTTCAAAATCATTCGCAATCATCGCTGCATATCGCTTTAACTTCATAACTACTCCTCTTGATTGTAATCTACTTGTTGAATGGCGGTCATTAACTCACTTTGATCGACATGTAAATACGTAGAAGTCGTTCGCAAATTCGCATGCCCGAGCAACTTCTGAATAACCGCAACGTGCACACCTTTTGTAATTAAATAACTCGCAAACGAATGCCGCAACATATGACTCGTCACATGTTTCTGAATCCCTGCGCGAGCGGCCGCCTCTTTTAAACGTGTATTGATCGACTGACGGCTCACTTGACCCGTTCGTCGATAAGCAAACACATTCGAAGTACTCACTTTCGGCCGCACATGCTCCAAATAATAAGACAAATCAT
>JASKZX010000192.1 GCA_030147435.1 Savagea sp.
ACAGAAGAAAGTTAATGACAGGGGGAGAAATCCCCCTTCATTTTTGAGTTATAGGTTGACACGCTCCAGCGAAAGATGATAATATACAAAAGGTTGATAGTTATATCTGCACTTCGAAGTGCACAACTTCATATAAGCAGAAAACAATCATCGATAAAAAATGAAAAGACGAAGCGACACCTCGGATCCCCATAGAAACATGCTATTGGACGAGAAGGATCCGCTCTGAAAGTAACGTGTGGACATGGATGGTGAAGCAAGAAAAGTCTGTTTTTGTGTGCTTGCATGCAAAGGCATTTGTTTTTTATCAAAAAATGAACCACCTGGATGTGTGGAATTAGAAAAAAGAGAGAGGAGGACGAAAAATGCCAACAATTAACCAATTAGTACGTAAACCACGTAAATCGAAAAAAGCAGGTTCTAAATCACCAGCTCTCGGTAAAATGTACAACAGTTTCAAGAAAACGATGTCAGATGTAAACTCACCACAGAAACGTGGAGTGTGTACACGTGTCGGAACGATGAAACCGAAAAAACCGAACTCAGCTTTACGTAAATATGCACGTGTTCGCTTAACGAACACATTAGAAGTAAACGCATATATTCCTGGTGAAGGACACAACCTTCAGGAACACAGTGTTGTTCTTGTTCGCGGAGGACGTGTAAAAGACTTACCAGGGGTACGTTACCACGTAGTTCGTGGTGCTCTTGATACGGCTGGAGTTACAGACCGTAAACAAAGCCGTTCACAATACGGAGTTAAAAAGCCTAAAAAATAATGCTCGCTTTGAAGCGGCATAAGGATAAGTAGGAAGGGAGGATTACTCACATGCCACGTAAAGGTCCAGTTGAACCACGCGATGTTTTACCAGATCCAATTTATAACTCGAAGCTTGTAACGCGTCTTATCAACCAAATCATGGTTGACGGAAAACGCGGAACTGCACAGAAGATCTTATACAGTGCTTTTGAACTCGTTCAAGAGCGTACAGGACAAGATCCAATGGAAGTATTCGAGGAAGCGTTAAACAATGTTATGCCAGTACTCGAAGTTCGCGCACGCCGTGTAGGTGGTGCTAACTATCAAGTACCAATGGAAGTTCGTCCAGAACGTCGTACGACTTTAGGGTTACGTTTCTTAGTAACTTACGCACGTACACGCGGTGAAAAAACGATGCAAGATCGTTTAGCGAATGAAATCATTGATGCATCAAACAACACAGGTGCAGCAGTTCGTCGCCGTGAAGAACTTCACAAAATGGCAGAAGCGAACAAAGCTTTCGCTCACTACCGTTGGTAATTGCCAAGTAGCATCTTATAAAAATTTTAATCCGTTATGGGAGGAGAAATATACATGGCTAGAGAGTTCTCACTAGAGAATACTCGTAATATCGGTATCATGGCTCACATTGACGCTGGTAAAACGACGACTACAGAACGTATTCTTTTCTATACTGGTCGTATCCACAAATTAGGTGAAACGCACGAAGGTGCTTCACAAATGGACTGGATGGAACAGGAGCAAGAGCGCGGAATTACAATTACTTCTGCTGCTACAACTGCTCAATGGGATGGCCACCGTGTTAACATCATCGACACGCCAGGACACGTAGACTTCACAGTTGAAGTTGAACGTTCACTTCGTGTACTTGATGGTGCGGTAACAGTACTTGACGCACAGTCAGGTGTTGAGCCACAAACTGAAACTGTATGGCGTCAAGCGACAACATACGGTGTTCCACGTTTAGTATTCGTAAACAAGATGGACAAAACAGGTGCAAACTTCTTAAACGCTGTATCAACGATTCATGATCGTTTAGAAGCAAACGCACACCCAATTCAGTTACCAATCGGTGCTGAAGATGACTTCACAGGAATTATCGACTTAGTTGAAATGAATGCAACTATGTACGGTAACGACCTCGGTACAGATATCGAAGTTGTAGAAATTCCAGAAGAATATAAAGATCTCGCTGCTGAGCACCGCGATAAATTAATCGAAGCTTTAGCAGACGTAGACGAAGAAGTAATGATGAAGTACCTCGAAGGTGAAGAGTTCACAGTAGAAGAGCTTAAAGCGGCAATCCGTCGTGCAACGCTCGCTGTTGAGTTCTACCCAGTAGTATGTGGTACTGCATTCAAAAACAAAGGTGTTCAAAAAGTACTCGACGCTGTTGTTGACTACTTACCAGCACCAACTGACATCGCTGCAATGACAGGTGTCAACCCAGAAACTGAAGAAGAAGAAGAGCGTAAAGCATCAGACAGTGAGCCGTTCTCAGCTTTAGCATTCAAAGTTATGACGGACCCATTCGTAGGTAAGCTTACATTCTTCCGTGTGTACTCAGGTACACTTAGCTCAGGTTCTTACGTATTAAACGCTTCAAAAGATAAACGTGAACGTGTCGGACGTATCCTTCAGATGCACGCGAACTCTCGTGAAGAGATCGATGAAGTGTATTCAGGAGAAATCGCGGCAGCAGTTGGTTTAAAAGATACAGGAACAGGTGACACACTTTGTGACGAGGACGCACCAATCATCCTCGAATCAATGGAATTCCCTGAGCCAGTTATCTCGGTTGCGATCGAACCGAAAACAAAAGCTGACCAAGATAAAATGGGACAAGCTCTTGCGAAATTACAAGAGGAAGACCCAACATTCCGTGCACACACAGATCACGAAACAGGCGAAGTTATCATCGCTGGTATGGGTGAACTTCACCTTGCTATCATCGTTGACCGCTTAAAACGTGAATTCAAAGTTGAAGCGAACGTAGGTGCACCACAAGTATCTTACCGTGAAACATTCCGCAAATCTGCAGAAGTTGAAGGTAAGTTCATTCGTCAATCTGGTGGACGTGGACAATACGGACACGTATGGATTGAATTCGCACCACTTACAGACGAAGACTTCGAAGAAGATGAAGAGCGTACAACGTTCAAATTCGAAGACAATATCGTTGGAGGGGTTGTTCCACGTGAATATATCCCATCAGTTGAAGAAGGTCTCCGTGACGCACTTCAAAACGGTATCATCGCAGGATATCCATTAATCGACATTAAAGCACGTTTGTTCGATGGATCATACCACGATGTTGACTCTAACGAAATGGCGTTCAAGATTGCTGCATCTATGGCACTCAAAAACGCTGCATCAAAATGTGACCCTGTTCTCTTAGAACCAATGATGAAAGTTGAAATCATCATTCCTGAAGAGTACATGGGAGACATCATGGGTGACGTAACGTCACGCCGTGGACGTGTTGAAGGTATGGAAGCACGTGGAAACGCACAAGTTGTTAACGCAATTGTTCCACTTGCTGAAATGTTCGGATACGCAACATCACTTCGTTCAAACACACAAGGACGCGGTACGTTCTCAATGGTGTTCGATCACTACGAAGAAGTACCACAATCAATCGCTGACGAAGTTATTAAGAAAAACAGCGGAGAGTAATTAATAGAAGTTCGTTCTTGTTTCTTGTTATAATTACTTGTAAGATATGGATAGTTGAAGGTGAAGACCTTCAGCATCCATAAACTTAAAATATATACTCAAACATTTAAGGGAGGATTTATCAAAATGGCTAAAGAAAAATTTGATCGCTCGAAAGAGCACGCAAACATTGGTACAATCGGTCACGTTGACCACGGTAAAACAACATTAACTGCTGCAATCGCAACAGTTCTCGCAAAGAAAATGGGTGGAGAGGCTCAGTCATACTCAGACGTTGACAACGCTCCAGAAGAAAAAGAACGTGGAATCACGATCTCAACTTCACACATCGAGTACGAAACAGAAAACCGTCACTATGCACACGTTGACTGCCCAGGTCACGCTGACTACGTTAAAAACATGATCACAGGTGCTGCTCAAATGGACGGCGGTATCTTAGTAGTATCTGCAGCAGACGGCCCAATGCCACAAACACGTGAGCACATCCTTTTATCACGTCAAGTAGGGGTTCCTTACTTAGTAGTGTTCATGAACAAATGTGACATGGTAGACGACGAAGAATTATTAGAATTAGTTGAAATGGAAATTCGTGACCTCTTATCAGAGTACGACTTCCCAGGCGACGACATTCCAGTAATTCGTGGATCAGCTCTTAAAGCACTTGAAGGTGAAGAAGAGTGGGAAGAGAAAATCGTTGAGCTTATGGACGCAGTTGATGAGTACATCCCAACTCCAGAGCGTGACACAGACAAACCATTCATGATGCCAGTTGAGGACGTATTCTCAATCACTGGTCGTGGTACAGTAGCTACAGGACGTGTTGAACGTGGACGCGTTGAAGTAGGCGACGAAGTTGAAATCGTAGGTCTTTCAGAAGCACCAACGAAAACAACTGTTACAGGTGTTGAAATGTTCCGTAAGTTATTAGACTACGCTGAAGCAGGAGACAACATCGGTGCACTTCTCCGTGGAGTTAACCGTGAAGATATCCAACGTGGTCAAGTATTAGCTAAACCAGGTACAATCACACCACATACAAAATTCCAAGCGGAAGTTTACGTTTTATCAAAAGAAGAAGGTGGACGTCACACTCCATTCTTCACTAACTACCGCCCACAATTCTACTTCCGTACAACAGACGTTACAGGTATGATCCAATTACCAGAAGGTGTTGAAATGGTTATGCCAGGAGACAACGTTGAAATGACAGTAGAACTTATTTCACCAGTAGCGATTGAAGAAGGAACTAAATTCTCAATCCGTGAAGGTGGACGTACAGTAGGCGCTGGTGTTGTAGCGTCAATCACTGAGTAATTTTTACTCTGAGATAACAAAACAACGTTAACGTTAAAATAGAAGAGGACCTCGCATCCCGGCCGGAGCGAGTGTCCTCTTTTTTTATTAACGAAGTAATAAAGGTCGAGAAAAGTATATAATAAGGAAAGAAATGATTTTTAAAATTTTAAGCAGCCAAAACTTGCAATTATGAATGATTCATCATATAATTAGTAAGGTCAAATAGACAACGTTAGAGAATTTCGCTTAAAAAAGGTTGCGAGGTTCTTTTTGTTTGTGTATAATAGTGAATGTTGTCTACGACTGCGATGAAGCGAAAGGTTGTCGACACACCCGGCCGCTTTGCCATGGCGGGTTGTTGAGAAATTTTCGTGGAGAAGTCTATTAATTAGGCGAGAAGGAGGGAAAATAATGGCAAAACAAAAAATTCGTATTCGTTTAAAAGCATACGATCACCGCGTACTTGATCAATCAGCGGAAAAAATCGTTGCAACTGCAAAACGTTCAGGTGCTGAAGTTTCGGGTCCAATCCCACTTCCAACAGAACGTTCACTTTTCACAGTTTTACGTTCAGTCCACATTTACAAGGACTCACGAGAGCAATTCGAAATGCGTACACATAAACGCTTAATCGATATTGTAAAACCTACACCAAAAACGGTAGATGCTTTAATGAACTTAGATTTACCAGCTGGTGTTGACATTGAAATCAAACTTTAATATTTTAAAATAAACATACAATATATATGTAAATAATTATAGGAGGTGCGACTAATGACCAAAGGAATCTTAGGGAAAAAAATTGGTATGACTCAAGTTTTCGCTGAAAACGGAGATCTCATCCCAGTAACAGTAGTTGAAGTTTCACCAAACGTTGTTCTTCAAAAGAAAACAGTTGAAACTGACGGCTACGAAGCAATTCAATTAGGGGTTGAAGATAAACGCGAATCACTCGCAAACAACCCAGAAAAAGGCCATGTTGCAAAAGCTAACACGGCGCCTAAGCGCTTCATTCGCGAAATCCGCGGAGTTGACGTTGAGGAATATGAAGTTGGTCAGGAAGTCACAGTTGATGTATTCGAAGAAGGAGAACTCATCAACGTAACAGGAGTATCAAAAGGAAAAGGTTTCCAAGGAACGATTAAACGCTACGGACACGCACTTGGACCAGCAAGCCACGGTTCACGTTTCCACCGTGCACCAGGATCAATCGGTTCTGTTGACGCGCAACGTGTATTCAAAGGCCACACAATGCCAGGTCGTATGGGCGGAGACACAGTAACAATTGAAAACTTAGAAGTTGTTCGTGTTGATGCAGAGCGTAACGTATTACTCGTAAAAGGTAATGTTCCTGGAGCGCGTAAATCATACGTTGTTGTGAAAAGTACACAACAGTAATAATTGAAAGGAGGAACAATCATGCCAAAAGTATCTGTGCTCGATAAAACGGGATCAAAAGTAACGGATCTCGAATTAAACGAAGCAGTATTCGGAATTGAACCGAATGAAGCAGTAATGTACGAAATGGTTATTCAACAGCGCGCAGCAATGCGTTCAGGTAACCATAAAGTAAAACACCGTGGAGAAGTAGCAGGCGGAGGACGCAAACCATGGCGTCAAAAAGGAACAGGACGTGCACGTCACGGTTCTATCCGTTCACCACAATGGCGCGGAGGGGGAGTTGTCTTCGGACCAACACCACGCAGCTATGCTTACCAAATGCCGAAGAAAGCACGTCGTCTTGCTTTACTCTCAGCACTTTCAATGAAAGTTGCAAACGAAGAGTTCATCGCAGTTGACGAGTTAACTTTCGACGCACCAAAAACAAAAGAGCTTCTCAAAGTATTAGAAGCACTTTCAGTTGAAAACAAAGCATTAATCGTAACAGCAGACAAGGATGAAACAGTTGCACTTTCAGCTCGTAACATCCCTGGTGTGAAAGTTGTAACAGCAACAGAAATCAACGTTCTTGATATCGTAGGTCACGAGCAACTCGTGATGACGAAATCAGCAGTTGAAAAAGTAGAGGAGGTGCTTAGTTAATGGAAGCACGCAATGTCATTAAAGGACCGGTCATTACTGAGCGCTCTGCCGAACTTACAGAACTTGGAAAATACACATTTGATGTCGACGTTAAAGCAACGAAAACAGACATTAAAAAAGCAGTAGAAGAAATTTTCGACGTAAAAGTAGCGAAAGTAAACGTTACAAACTACGGTGGAAAGTTAAAACGTATGGGTCGTTACGAAGGTTACACAAACCGCAAACGTAAAGCGATCGTAACTCTTACAGAAGATTCAGACGAAATTAACTTCTTCTAATTCGTTAAGACATAAATAGAAAACTAACACGAAAGGTGGGAATACAATGGTGATCAAAAAATATAAACCGACTACTAACGGTCGTCGTAATATGACTTCTTCAACATTTGAAGAAATTACTACAACGAAGCCTGAGAAATCACTTCTCGCATCAAAGCATCGTAAAGCTGGCCGTAACAACTCTGGTAGAACAACGGTTCGTCACCAAGGCGGTGGACATAAACGTCAATACCGCATTATCGACTTCAAACGTCGTAAAGACGGTGTTCCAGGACGCGTAGCAACGATCGAATACGATCCAAACCGTTCTGCAAACATCGCATTAATTCATTACTTAGATGGTGAAAAACGTTACATTCTCGCACCGAAAGGTCTTGAAGTAGGTATGGAAATCATGTCAGGAACTGACGTAGATATCCGCCCAGGTAACGCATTACCACTCGAAAACATCCCAATGGGTGCTACAATCCATAACATCGAATTAAAACCAGGACGAGGTGGACAACTCGTACGTTCAGCTGGTGCATCTGCACAAGTTCTCGGACGTGAGGGTAAATACACACTCGTACGTTTACAATCTGGTGAAGTTCGCATGATTTTATCTACTTGCCGCGCAACAATCGGACAAGTTGGTAACGAACAACACGAACTTATCAACATTGGTAAAGCAGGTCGTTCACGTTGGTTAGGCAAACGCCCAGCAGTACGTGGATCTGTAATGAACCCGAACGATCACCCACACGGTGGTGGTGAAGGACGTACACCAATCGGTCTCGTTAGCCCAGTTTCACCTTGGGGACAGCCAACAATTGGTCTTAAAACACGTAAACGTTCTAAACACTCAAATAAATATATCGTTCGCGGCCGTCGCCGTCGTAATAAATAATCGCGTACTACGAACATTTAAGTTTGTAGTACCGTTACAAAAGGAGGTTTCCAAATGGGTCGCAGTTTAAAAAAGGGACCTTTCGTTGATGAACATCTAATGAAAAAGGTTCAAGAACAAAACAAAGCGGATAAAAAAAGCGTTATTAAAACGTGGTCACGCCGCTCGACAATTTTCCCAAACTTCATCGGAAACACAATCGCTGTTTACGATGGACGTAAACACGTACCAGTGTATGTGACTGAAGACATGGTAGGTCACAAACTTGGAGAATTCGTGCCAACACGTACATTCCGTAAACACGGTGTAGAAGAGAAAACAACTGATTTAGGTTTCTAATTGAGAGGAGGTAGTTCTGATGCAAAAAGTAAAAGCTACTGCAAGCACAATTCGTATCGCTCCTCGAAAAGTGAGACTCGTTGTTGATCTTATCCGAGGCAAAGAAGTTGGCGAAGCAATTTCAATCTTACGCCACACGCCTAAAGCTGCTTCACCAGTCGTTGAAAAGTTATTAAACTCAGCGATTGCGAACGCAGAGCACAACTACGAATTAGACGCAGCAGATTTAGTGATTAGTGAAGTATTCGTTGACGAAGGTCCAACGATGAAACGTTTCCGTCCACGTGCACAAGGCCGTGCTAGCGGAATTAACAAACGTACGAGCCACATTACGTTAGTATTATCTGAGAAGAAGGAGGGGTAATTCGTGGGTCAAAAAATTAATCCAAACGGTTTACGAGTAGGTATTATTCGTGACTGGGAATCACGTTGGTATGCAGAGCATGACTACGCTGATCTCTTACACGAAGACTTAAAGATCCGTGAGTTCATTGATGAACGTTTAGCAGATGCATCAGTTTCAACAGTTGAAATCGAGCGTGCTGCAAAACGTATTAACATTACAATTCACACTGCGAAGCCAGGTATGGTGATTGGTAAAGGTGGTTCTGAAGTAGAAGCACTTCGCGAAAGCCTTAACGCACTCACTGGCAAACGTGTACACGTGAATATTGTAGAAATTAAACGTCCTGACTTAGACGCTAAATTAGTTGCAGAATCAATCGCAGAACAATTAGAGAACCGTGTATCATTCCGTCGTGCACAGAAACAAGCAATTCAGCGCACAATGCGTGCAGGTGCAGAAGGTATTCGTACACAAGTATCTGGTCGTTTAGGCGGAGCAGACATTGCTCGTCGTGAACAATACAGTGTAGGAACGGTTCCACTTCATACTTTACGTGCAGACATCGATTATGCACACGCAGAAGCAGACACAACATACGGTAAGCTTGGCGTAAAAGTATGGATCTATCGTGGAGTTGTACTTCCTACGAAGAAGAACTCTGAGGAAGGAGGCCAATAATATGTTAATGCCGAAACGCGTTAAGTACCGTCGTGTATTCCGTGGAAAAATGCGCGGGAAAACAAAAGGCGGAGCTACTATTGAATTTGGAGACTACGGTTTACAAGCTTTAGAACCATCATGGATCACTGCTCGTCAAATCGAGTCAGCACGTATTGCGATGACACGTTTTATGAAACGTGGCGGTAAAGTATGGGTAAACATTTTCCCACACAAACCATATACGAAAAAGCCTCTTGAAGTTCGAATGGGTTCAGGTAAAGGGGCCGTCGAAGGATGGGTCGCAGTAGTTAAACCAGGTCGCGTTATGTTTGAAATCGCAGGGGTACCAGAAGAAACAGCTCGTGAAGCACTTCGCCTTGCTGGACATAAGCTGCCAATCAAAACGAAATTTGTAAAACGAACAGAAATTGGTGGTGAATCTAATGAAAGCTAATGAAATCCGTGAGTTAACAAACGCAGAGATCGAGCAGAAAGTACAATCACTGAAAGAAGAGCTTTTCAACCTTCGCTTCCAATTAGCGACAGGGCAATTAGAAAACACAGCACGCATCAAACAAGTACGTAAAACGATTGCGCGCATGAAGACTGTCATCCGTCAAAGAGAAATCAGTGAAAATAACTGATAAAGGAGGTTGCAACTAATGGCAGAACGTAACCAACGTAAAGTATATACAGGACGCGTTGTATCTGACAAAATGGATAAAACGATCACTGTAGCGGTTGAAACACAAAAACAACACGCATTATACGGTAAACGTTTAAAATATACGAAAAAGCTCAAAGCACATGATGAGCAAAACACTGCAAAAGAAGGCGACATCGTTCGCGTAATGGAAACACGTCCATTATCAGCGACAAAACGATTCCGTCTCGTAGAAATTGTAGAAGAAGCAATCATTATCTAATGATTGACAAATAGAAAAACAGTCCGAGGGGAGGTAGCCTCTAATGATCCAACAAGAGAGTCGTATGAAAGTTGCCGACAACTCTGGTGCACGTGAGGTTTCAACGATCAAAGTTCTAGGTGGAACAGGTCGTAAATCAGCGAACATCGGGGACATCGTTGTATGTTCAGTTAAAAAAGCAACACCAGGTGGAGTTGTTAAAAAAGGTGAAGTAGTTAAAGCTGTTATCGTTCGTTCGAAAACAGGAGTTCGCCGTGATGATGGTTCATACATTAAGTTTGATGAAAACGCATGTGTCATCGTTCGCGATGATAAAAGCCCACGTGGAACGCGTATTTTCGGACCAGTTGCACGTGAATTACGTGACAACGACTTCATGAAAATCATTTCACTCGCTCCAGAAGTTCTTTAATTCGCATGTAAGTGCAATGTCAAGGAGGTGCGAACAAATGCACGTAAAAAAAGGTGATAAAGTGATGGTCATCACAGGGAAAGATAAAGGCAAAACAGGAGTAATCCTCGCAGCATTCCCTAAAAACGATCGCGTTCTCGTTGAAGGTGTCAACGTTGTGAAAAAGCATACAGGACCGAGCCAAATGAATCCACAAGGTGGAATCGTTGAAGAAGAAGCTCCGATCCACGTATCAAACGTCATGCCACTTGACCCGAAAACAGGAGAACCTACACGCGTAGGTTACAAAGTAGAAGATGGCAAAAAGATTCGAATTGCTAAAAAATCTGGCGAAGCGCTAGATAAGTAATCTGATTTGAAAGGAGGACCTACTTTAAGATGAGCCGTTTAAAAGAAAAATTCCAAAAAGAAATTACACCTGCTCTTATGAGCAAGTTTGAATATAGCTCAGTTATGCAAGTGCCAGAAGTACACAAAGTTGTTATCAACATGGGTATCGGCGATGCTGTACAAAACGCAAAAGCACTTGATGCTGCAGTTGAAGAGTTAACATTAATCTCTGGTCAAAAGCCAGTAGTAACAAAAGCGAAAAAATCAATTGCTGGTTTCCGTCTTCGTGAGGAAATGCCAATTGGTGCAAAAGTGACTCTCCGTGGAGAGCGTATGTATGAATTCTTAGATAAGTTAGTCTCAGTTTCGCTTCCACGTGTTCGTGACTTCCGTGGAGTTTCAAACCGTGCATTCGACGGTCGTGGAAACTACACATTAGGTATTCGCGAGCAGCTTATTTTCCCTGAGATCGACTATGACAAAGTGAACAAAGTACGAGGAATGGATATCGTTATTGTAACAACAGCTGAAACAGATGAGGAAGCTCATGAGTTGTTAAAACAAATGGGTATGCCGTTCCAAAAATAATGTAAGGGAGGCGACAATGTGGCTAAAAAATCAATGATTGCAAAGCAACAGCGACCACAGAAGTTTAAAGTACGTGAATACACACGTTGTAAACGTTGTGGACGTCCACATTCTGTCTATCGTAAATTTATGCTTTGCCGTATTTGTTTCCGTGAGTTAGCATATAAGGGACAAATTCCTGGCGTTAAAAAAGCAAGCTGGTAATCCCCTAATTTGGGAAGGAGGTAAATAGTGAAATGACTATGAGTGATCCAATTGCAGATATGCTTACACGCATTCGTAACGCGAACATGGTTCGTCACGAACAGCTTGAAGTACCTGCTTCAAACATGAAACGACAAATTGCAGAAATCTTAAAAAATGAAGGATTCATCCGCGATGTAGAATACATCGAAGATGACAAACAAGGTATCATCCGCATTTTCTTAAAATACGGTCCAAATGAAGAACGCGTAATCACAGGATTAAAGCGTATTTCTAAACCAGGACTTCGTGTTTACGCTAAAGCGGACGAAGTACCACGTGTATTCAACGGTTTAGGTATCGCACTTGTTTCTACATCACAAGGTGTTGTATCTGATAAAGAAGCACGCGCTAAACAAGTCGGCGGAGAAATCGTCGCTTACGTTTGGTAATTATTGATAAATTGAATGGAGGTGCAGTAGTATGTCACGTATTGGAGATCGTCCAATCGCATTCCCAGAGGGTGTAACAGTTGACGTTGCAGCAGGTAACGTAGTAACAGTTAAAGGCCCAAAAGGGGAACTTACACGAGCATTAGATGCTGAAATGAAGTTAGAAAAAGGTGAAGATGCGATCGTTGTACAACGTCCATCTGATTCGAAAAAACACCGTGCAATGCACGGAACGACACGTTCACTTTTAGAAAACATGATCACAGGTGTTTCTAAAGGATTTGAAAAAGTACTTGAACTCGAAGGAGTTGGGTACCGTGCACAATTAAAAGGTGATACTCTCGTACTTAACTTAGGATATTCACACCCAGTTGAATTTAAAGCTGAAGAAGGTATGGAAATCGAAGTACCAGAGAACACGAAAGTCATCATTCGCGGAATTAGCCGTGAGCGTGTAGGAGCTCTTGCTTCTAACATTCGTCAAGTACGTCCACCTGAGCCGTACAAAGGAAAAGGTGTTCGCTACGCAGGAGAGCACATCCGTCGTAAAGAAGGTAAAACAGGTAAATAATGCTAGATAGCATTCGGAAGGAGTGACTACGATGATTAAGAAAATCAACAAGAACGCTAGCCGTAAAAAACGTCATACGCGTGTTCGCTTAAAAGTAAGTGGCACACCTGAGCGTCCACGTTTAAACGTATTCCGTTCAAACAAACACATCCAAGCACAATTAATCGATGATGTGAACGGAGTAACAATTGTTAGCGCGTCTACAAAAGATAAAGATTTCAAAGGCGAATCTACATCGAATAAAGAAGCAGCTGCATTAGTTGGCGAAATGATCGCTAAACGAGCTGCAGATAAAGAAGTCACTGAGGTCGTATTTGACCGCGGTGGATATGTTTTCCACGGTCGCGTAAAAGCATTAGCAGACGCTGCACGTGAGAACGGATTACAATTTTAATCGAGGGAGGGACACTAAACTACCATGCGTCAGAATAAAAAGAAACGAAACAGTGAATTTGAAGAACGTGTTGTAACGATCAACCGAGTTTCTAAAGTTGTTAAAGGTGGACGTAACTTCCGCTTTACAGCATTAGTCGTTGTCGGTGATAAAAAAGGTCGTGTAGGCTATGGAACAGGGAAGGCACAGGAAATTCCTGATGCAATCCGTAAAGCTGTAGAAGATGCAGAGAAAAACTTAATCAATGTACCAATCACACGTGGTACAACTCCACACGAAATTCTTGGACACTCAGGAGCAGGTAAAGTGTTAATTAAACCAGCTGCTTCAGGTACAGGAGTTATCGCAGGTGGACCAGTTCGTGCCGTACTCGAACTTGTCGGTATTACAGACGTATTATCAAAATCTTTAGGATCATCAACGCCAATTAACATGGTTCGTGCGACAATCCAAGGTTTAGATAACTTAAAACGTCCTGAAGAAGTTGCAAAACTTCGTGGAAAAACGTTAGAAGAGCTTTTTAACTAAGGAGGAAGCGACAATGGCAAACACAGTAAAAATTACTCTTACTAAAAGTGTAATCGGTGCAAGCCCGGCACAACGCCGTTCAATTGAAGCTCTTGGTTTACGTAAGCTCAACCAAACAGTAGAGCGCACGAATGACGAAGTGCTTCGTGGGGTCCTCAACAAAGTAGGACACCTCGTTACAGTAACTGAGAAATAATCTTTAATTTAGAACAGAAGGAGGTGCCGATCATGAAATTACACGAACTTAAACCAGCAGCAGGGTCACGTAAAGCTCGCCACCGCGTTGGTCGTGGACATGGTGCAGGCTGGGGTAAAACAGCAGGCCGTGGACATAAAGGACAAAAAGCGCGTTCAGGTGGTGGAAACGCACGTCTTGGTTTCGAAGGGGGACAAACACAACTCTTCAAACGTTTACCAAAACGTGGTTTCACAAACATCACTCGTAAAGAGTATACAGTAGTGAATATTGCAGCACTTAACCGTTTTGAAGATGGCACGGAAGTAACGCCTGAACTGCTTATCGAAACAGGAGTTGTCAGCAAAAAAACAGCGCTTATCAAAATCCTCGGTGAAGGATCACTTGATAAAAAGCTCACTGTAAAAGCTCATAAGTTCTCTGCTTCAGCTAAAGAGGCAATCGAAAAAGCGGGCGGGCAAACAGAGGTGGTATAATGTTTGAGACAATCTCAGGCTTTTTTAGAGTAAAAGAGATTCGTTCAAAAATCATTTTCACCCTGCTTTTGCTCATCGTGTTCCGACTTGGAGCATTCATTACCGTTCCTTATGTCGATGCGACAGCATTGCAGGAAAGTAATAACCAATTGCTCGGCTTAATTAACATGTTCGGCGGGGGAGCGTTAGAGAAATTCTCTATTTTCGCTCTCGGTATTATGCCATATATTACAGCGTCCATTATTACGCAATTATTGCGTATGGACGTCGTGCCGAAATTTGCCGAATGGGCGAAACAAGGAGAGTATGGACGCCGTAAACTTGCCCAGTTTACTCGATATTTCACTATCGTACTTGCGTTCATCCAAGCGATCGTTATGTCATTCGGTTTCAACCAAATGTTCGACGGTCAAATCTTAAAAGATACAGGAGTTGCTACATACGTAGTAATTGCTGTAGTTTTAACAGCGGGAACTGCATTTTTACTTTGGCTCGGTGAACAAATTACTGCTAAAGGTGTAGGTAATGGTATTTCGATCATCATCTTTGCGGGTATCGTTTCAGGTATTCCAGGTGCTGTAGGACAACTTTATGCTACACATATCGAAGATGCAGGAGATGCATTATTTATTAATATTGCGATTCTCGCATTAATCTTACTCGTAATTATTCTTGTGACGATCTTCGTGATCTATGTGCAAGAAGCATTACGTAAAATCCCAATCCAGTATGCAAAGCGTACAACAGGACAGGGACAATCACTTGCGAGTCAACAGACACACTTACCTTTAAAGCTTAACGCTGCAGGGGTTATTCCGGTTATCTTCGCGGTAGCATTCTTCATGTTACCTCAACAACTTTTCGGCTTTATGGAGCCGAACGGTTTCACGAAGACCGTATTGTACTTGTTTGACTATACGAATCCCGTTGGTTTAGGTTTATATGTCATCTTAATTATTGCGTTCACGTACTTCTATGCATTCGTACAAGTGAACCCTGAAAATATGGCAGACAACTTAAAACAACAAGGAGCTTATATTCCAGGAATTCGTCCAGGTGGACAGACAGAAAGTTATTTAACGAGCACTCTTTACCGCTTAACGTTTGTCGGTTCTTTATTCTTAGCTTTCGTGGCAATTATGCCAATTTTCTTCATTAACTTTGCGAATCTACCAGATGCCGCACAAATTGGAGGAACGAGCTTACTCATCGTTGTAGGTGTAGCACTTAACACGATGAAACAATTAGAATCACAACTCGTGAAGCGTCACTATCGAGGGTTCATGGATCAATAAAAAAACCGTTCGTCGGTTTTATGAGGAGGGTGAAACGTATGAATATCGTTTTAATGGGTCTTCCTGGTGCTGGTAAAGGTACTCAGGCAGACGAAATTGTGAAAAAGTACGACATCCCTCATATTTCTACAGGCGATATGTTCCGTGCTGCAATCTCTGAAGGCACGGAACTTGGCAAGCAAGCGAAGTCTTATATGGACAACGGCGCACTCGTTCCAGACGAAGTTACAATTGGAATTGTGCGTGAGCGCTTGGCACAACCGGACTGTGAAAACGGGTTCCTCTTAGACGGATTCCCGCGCACAGTTCCGCAGGCAGAAGCACTCAACGAACTACTTGCAGACTTAGACAAAAAAGTCGAATATGTCATTAATATTGACGTAGAAAAAGATGAGTTAATCTCTCGCTTAACGGGTCGTCGTATTTGTACTGAATGTGGTACTTCGTATCACTTACAGTTCAATCCACCAAAGGTAGAAGGTCGCTGCGATAAAGACAATGCGCCACTCTATCAGCGTGAAGATGACAATCCAGAGACGGTAACGAATCGTCTGGAAGTAAATATGAAGCAGTCAGAACCTTTACTCAAGTTTTATGAAGAGCAAGGAGTTCTCACGAATGTGAACGGACAGCAAGATATTGATGCTGTTTTTGCAGAAGTAGAAGCTGTTTTACAAGGAAAATAATTTAAAGTTGCATTCGCTACAGGATAACGAGCTGCAAAAGCATATGGTGCCCGGTATCGGAGCAAGACGGTTCAAGTGAAGCTGCAATAACCTTCAAGTAACTTCTCCATACAAAAGGACATTCATATAGATGAGAGATCGTCGAGAGTGTCGCAGACATTTTCGCCACAGTCACTCATGTAATCCGGACATATGTAGTAAGGAAGCTTTGAAGGCGACACGATGCCGCCGCTCGAGATACCTTTATTAACTATTGAAGGGGGACAAGTTTGATGGCGAAAGAAGAAGCAATTGAAGTTGAAGGAACAATTGTTGAAGCATTACCGAATGCTAACTTCAAAGTGGAGTTAGAAAATGGTCACGAAGTACTTGCGCACGTATCTGGAAAGATCCGTATGCACTATATTCGTATTTTACCAGGTGATAAAGTAACGGTAGAGCTCTCACCTTATGATTTGACTCGTGGTCGAATCACATACCGTTTTAAATAAACTTTTGCACTCCGGACTACTAAGGAGGTTACATCAATGAAAGTGAAACCATCAGTTAAGCCGATCTGCGAGAAATGTAAAGTCATTCGTCGTCGCGGTCGCGTAATGGTAATTTGTGAAAACCCGAAACATAAACAACGTCAAGGATAATATAAAAGGAGGTGCATGTACCCATGGCACGTATTGCAGGTGTGGATATTCCACGTGAGAAACGTATCGTTATCTCATTAACGTACATTTACGGAATTGGAAAAACGACAGCACAAAAAGTATTAGCTGAAGCAGGAGTAGATCCAAACACTCGTGTAAACGAGTTATCAGACGCTGAACTTGATAAAATTCGTCAAGTTGTTGACGGATTAAAAATCGAAGGAGACCTTCGTCGTGAAGTATCATTCGATATTAAACGTTTAAAAGAAATCGGTAGCTACCGAGGTATGCGTCACCGCCGTAACTTACCAGTTCGCGGACAAAAAACGAAAAACAACGCTCGTACACGTAAAGGACCGAAGCGTTCAATTCACTAATTTTTAAAGGAGGGAAATAACTAATGGTACGTAAACAACAACCACGTCGTCGTCGTCAACTTCGTCAAGTTGAAGCAGGTATCGGACATATCCGTTCAACATTCAACAACACGATCGTAACAATTACAGACACACACGGAAATGCGATTTCTTGGTCAAGTGCTGGAGCTTTAGGCTTCAAAGGATCACGTAAATCAACTCCGTTCGCTGCACAAATGGCTGCAGAAACAGCTGCACAAGTTGCATTAGAACACGGCATGAAAACAATTGAAGTAACAGTAAAAGGACCAGGTGCTGGTCGTGAAGCAGCAATTCGTTCACTCCAAGCAGCAGGCCTTGAAGTCACAGCAATTCGTGACGTTACACCAATCCCGCATAACGGATGCCGTCCACCAAAGCGTCGTCGCGTATAATGCAAACTGTACACATGATGAATCGTATCCCTCAAGATACGTTATTGTGTTTAGATCTAGGAACGCAATGTCAATGTGGAGCAAGTTATACTAAAGACGTTTTGAAGGAGGGTAAATAATGATCGAAATTGAAAAGCCAAAAATTGAAACAGTTGAGCTCAGCGAAGATAATTCGTTCGGCAAATTTGTCGTCGAACCGCTAGAGCGTGGGTATGGGAATACATTAGGAAATTCTTTACGCCGCGTCCTTCTTTCTTCATTACCAGGAGCTGCTGTGACATCGATTCAAATTGATGGAGTTCTTCATGAATTTTCAACAGTTGAAGGTGTTGTAGAAGACGTCGCTACGATCGTCTTAAACATTAAACAACTAGCGATGAAAATTTACTCAGAAGATGAGAAAGTTCTCGAAATCGATGCGAAAGGCGAAGGTGTCGTAACAGCTGCAGATATTATGCACGATAGCGATGTTGAAATTTTAAACCCAGACCTTCCGATTGCTACGTTAGGCAAAAATGCACATTTACGTATGCGTATGTATGCTGTTCGTGGTCGAGGATATGCAACATCTGAAGAGAATAAACGTGAAGACTTAGCGATTGGTGTTATTCCGGTTGACTCTATTTACACTCCAGTTTCACGCGTAAACTACCAAGTAGAAAATACGCGAGTAGGTCAAAGCACAAACTTTGATAAGTTAACGCTTGATATTTGGACAGATGGCAGTATCGGTCCGAAGGAAGCTGTTTCACTCGGTGCGAAAATTTTGACAGAGCATTTAAATATCTTCGTTAATATGACAGATGAAGCTCAAGAAGCAGAAATCATGGTCGAAAAAGAAGAAGATGAAACAGAAAAAGTATTAGAAATGACGATCGAAGAATTAGATCTTTCGGTTCGTTCATACAACTGTTTAAAACGAGCAGGCATCAATACGGTGCATGAGCTTACAAATAAAACAGAAGCAGAAATGATGAAAGTCCGTAACTTAGGTAAAAAATCATTAGCTGAAGTGAAAAACAAGCTTGATGAACTGAACTTAGAATTACGTTCAGAAGAATAAGGCCGGACATATCTGATAAGGAGGGACACGAACATGGCAAAACGTAAATTAGGACGTACATCATCACAACGTAAAGCATTACTTCGCGACTTAGCTACACAACTCATCGTACATGAGCGTATCGAGACGACAGAAGCACGTGCAAAGGACTTACGTTCAGTCGTTGAAAAAATGATTACACTCGGTAAACGAGGCGATTTACACGCACGTCGTCAGGCGCAACAATTCATTCGCCGTCAAACAGCAGTAAACACTGATGAAGAAGGCAATGAAACAGAAGTGTACGCACTTCAAAAGCTTTTCGACGAGTTAGGACCGCGTTATGCTGACCGTCAAGGTGGCTATACACGTATTATGAAAATGGGACCACGTCGCGGAGACGGAGCTCCTGTTGTTGTAATGGAACTCGTGTAAGAAATTGTGGTGTGCCTGTCGTCTTATCTGCAGTCACACCCTTTTTTTAACTTCATGTATTTATACGACAATTTTAAAAAGCTTGAGCGTTACGATTGGTCAAAAGATTGACGACTGGTCTAGCTCTGCATCTCATCCGCTTTGCCGGATTGAGCACCTGGCAATAGTATAATGTGCGCATTTCACGGATGAGATGCGCGCTTTTTTGTTTTTAAAATCATCGTGTAGCTTAGCTGCACGGTGTATTTACACATAAAGGAGGATGAGTATGGGAAAAACGGTCGTCGATGTACAACAGTTAACTTTTACATATGCGTCTTACGAAGAAGATAAACAAAATGAACCAGCATTAAAAAATGTTTCTTTTCAGATCAAAGAAGGGGAATGGATTGCTGTTGTCGGTCATAACGGTTCAGGAAAATCGACATTAGCGAAACATTTAATCGGTCTTTTATTTCCGAACGAAGGGACTGTCTCTCTTTTTGGTGAGCAATTGACAGAAGAAACACTTTGGGAATTACGAGCACGTCTCGGAATCGTTTTTCAAAATCCAGACAATCAATTTGTCGGTTCAACGGTTCAAGATGACGTCGCTTTTTCTTTAGAAAATCAAGGCATTCCTTATGAGGAGATGCATCGCCGCGTTCAACGAGCGTTAGAATATGTTCGGATGACAGGGTTTGAAAATCATGAACCTCATCATTTATCAGGTGGACAAAAGCAGCGTGTTGCGATAGCCGGAGCGATTGCGTTACATCCAGAGTTACTTATTTTAGATGAAGCGACATCGATGCTTGATCCTCAAG
>JASKZX010000152.1 GCA_030147435.1 Savagea sp.
ACCGACGATTCCTGCAAGAACAGTTTTCTCTAACGCTTGTTCACCGAATTGTGCTCCGACTGATGTCGAATAAATTTCTTCTAAGTGAACCGGTAATGCCCCTGCGTTTAAAATACCCGCTAAGTTTTTCGCTTCTTCTACTGTGAAGCTACCTGAAATTTCAACGTTTGACGAATGAATCGCTTGTTTTACACTCGGCGCAGAGATGAATTTCGGATTTTCTTTTTTCACTTCTTCTGCGAAAGAGTCGACTCCTTCTTCAAAGTCTAACCAAATAACCATCATGTTGTTCGGATATTTACTTGCAATTTCTGCTGTTACTTCTCCAAACTTGTTCGCATCTTTCATTTCAAGCGTAACGACCGGATGACCATTTTCGTCGAAGTTTTCACGTGCTTTTCCTTCTTTTAAGTCATTTCCATCTAAAACGAGGTTATCTTCATAATCTCGGAACGTTAAGTTCGCTTGTGTCGAAAGTAAATCACGTGCAGTTTGTTGATCTTCAACTCCTGCTAATTGAACACGAATACGGTTGTTCGACTCTACTTGAATATTCGGCTCACTTACACCGAGAACGTCGACACGGCTACTTAATGCATCTGCTGTGTCACTAACGACTTTCTCTGTAATCTTTTTATCTTCGTCCCCTTTAAGCGGTTCTACTTGATAAAGTACTTCGAATCCACCTTGTAAATCAAGACCGAGATTAACATCTTTTAAAATCGGCTTGTACGTCATTCCAATCGTCGTAAAAAAGAGTACGACGAGTAAGAAAAAGGCGACGATACGACCTCTCGTTTTCATAATATATTTTCCTCCTCATACGACTGCTCGCATGTTGATTGTACGTATGTACTAATCTTCTTGTTCGGATACGTATGGCGCAAGTAACACGTTCAATTCTTCCTCATTTAGCTCAGGGTGTGCATGCGTCACATCTTGACTAGTGCGATGAGTATCGTGCCACTGTTCTATTGTTATCGATAAAATATCACGAACGACTTGATGAATGGGAAGATGTTCTACCGTCTGATGTTGCCATACTGTCGACTGACAGATGTCCCATATATCTTCTGGACGGATCATTTGTTCATACGTGCGTAACTCTTCTGCTTTACTTCGAAGTGCAGGCTCTACTTGATGAAACAAAGATAGGTTTGTCACTGCGCTTTCTCTCCCTCACAAGAAGTAGTAAAAAGTTGAAAAAAGCCGGCCGGTATGACCGACTTTTCTTCTTACGTCGTAGTGTTTCCTTCTTTTTTCTCTACGACGCTTGCAACTGCTTGTTTTACAATTTCAATTGTTACATTGTTTGCAATACGTAAATGTACCGCATTTTCATCAACTGCTTCAATTGTACCTTTCACACCGCTGATCGTTAAAATAACGTCACCGCTGCGAAGTGCTTCCTGCATCGCTTGCGTCTCTTTTTGACGTTTACGAGCTGGACGAATTAAAATAAACCACATCACACCAAAGATGATGACGAGTGGTAAAATAGCACCGATAAACTCTTGCATGTTTTTCCCCTCCGTTCCTTTTCCATTATACTAGACTTAAAAGTTTTTTGCATTCGGTTTATTGTAACCATATTTTTCGAAAAACTCCTCTCGGAAATCTCCGAGACGATCTTCGCGAATCGCTTGACGAATTTGCTCCATCAAATTGATTAAAAAGTGCAAGTTATGAATCGTCGTTAAACGAAGTCCTAAAATTTCATCCGCTTTAATTAAGTGGCGAATGTAAGCACGTGTATAGTTTTTACATGTGTAACAATCACAACTTTCATCGAGTGGGCGGAAATCTTTTTCATACTTTTTGTTGCGGACGACGAGACGACCTGTGCTCGTCATGAGCGTACCGTTACGTGCGATACGTGTCGGTAACACACAGTCAAACATGTCAATTCCTCGAATAACTCCATCAATTAATGAGTCTGGTGTTCCGACACCCATTAAATAACGGGGCTTGTCAAACGGAAGAAGTGGTGTCGTAAATTCGAGCACTTCATTTAACACTTCTTTCGGCTCTCCGACAGAAAGCCCGCCGATCGCATACCCTGGGAAATCGAGCGCAACGAGGTCACGTGCACTTTGTTTTCGGAGCTCTTCAAACTCTCCTCCTTGCACAATACCGAATAATGCTTGTTCGTCTGGACGTTGGTGCGCGGCAATACAACGCTCTGCCCAACGACTCGTACGTTCTACAGACTTTTTCATATATTCATACGTAGCAGGATATGGCGGACATTCGTCAAATGCCATCATAATGTCTGACCCTAACACGTTTTGAATTTCCATCGCTTTTTCCGGACTTAAAAATAGTTTACTTCCGTTTAAATGGTGACGGAAGTGAACGCCTTCTTCTTCAATTTTTCGAAACTTACTTAAAGAGAATACTTGGTACCCCCCAGAGTCGGTTAAAATCGGACGGTCCCAATTCATAAATTTATGAAGGCCTCCCGCTTCTTCAATCACTTCTGTTCCCGGACGTAACCATAAATGATACGTATTACTTAAAATAATTCCCGCATTGATCGCTTTTAACTCTTCCGGTGTCATCGCTTTAACCGTCGCTTGTGTACCGACAGGCATGAATACCGGTGTTTCAAATGAACCGTGCGGCGTATGAACGATTCCTAAACGTGCACCCGTCTGTTTACACGTTTTAATATGTTCATACCATACAGGTTGTTTCTTCGTCATAATTTCCTTCCTTTCTATTGAATAAACATTGCGTCACCGAAGCTGAAAAATCGATACTCTTTCGCTACAGCTTCCTCATATGCACGCATCATTAATTCTCTTGAACTAAACGCTGAAACGAGCATGAGCAATGTCGATTGTGGCAAATGAAAATTCGTAATTAATGCATCAACTACGCGAAATGGAATCCCTGGATAAATAAAAATATCTGTCCATCCACTACTTGCAACAATATCACCGTCGTGATCGCGTGCAACTGTTTCTAACGTACGTGTAGAAGTCGTCCCTACAGCGACGACACGCCCACCATTTTTACGTGCTCGTTGAATTTTGGCAGCTGTCTCTTCACTGACGTCGTAATATTCAGCATGCATCGTATGTTCTTCGATACGGTCGACACTGACAGGTCGAAATGTACCGAGTCCGACATGCAATGTAATAAATGCGACGTCTACACCTTTTGATTTCACTTCTTCTAACAACTCTTCGGTAAAGTGAAGTCCTGCAGTCGGTGCTGCAGCACTTCCTCGTTCACGAGCAAACACTGTTTGATAACGTTCTTGGTCATCGAGTGTTTCTGTAATGTACGGTGGAAGTGGCATTTCTCCGAGCGCTTCTAACACTTCATAAAAAATACCATCATATAGCATATCAAAAATCCGTCCGCCTGTCGGTGTAATTTCGACACATTTTGCTCGAAGTTGACCGTCGCCGAATGAAACAATCGTTCCGACTTTAACACGTTTTGCCGGTTTGACGAGTGTTTCCCAACGATCACTATCTACTTCTTTTAAAAGCAACACTTCTAATGACGCGCCGGTTCCTTCTTTCGTTCCATACAGACGAGCTGGAAGGACACGTGTATCATTTAAGACGAGAACATCTCCTTCACGTAGTTCATCGGTTATCTGATTGAAATGTTCATGGCGAATCGTCTCTTTTTCTTTATCGACAATCATGAGTCGACTCGCTGTTCGGTTCTTTAATGGGGTTTGTGCAATTAATTGCTCTGGTAAATGAAAATCAAAATCTTTAACGTCCATCGTTTCCCTCTTCCTTATAAGGATATCCGAAATGGATATATCCTGTTTTTGTTACGACACGTCCTCTCGGTGTTCGTTGAATGAAGCCGATTTGTAATAAATACGGCTCATAGACATCTTCAATCGTCACTGCTTCTTCACCGACACTTGCTGCCAACGTATCGAGTCCGACGGGTCCACCGCCGAAATGTTCAATCATATGGCGAATTAATGTCTCATCAATCCGGTCGAGCCCGTG
>JASKZX010000036.1 GCA_030147435.1 Savagea sp.
GTGGGAAGAAGGAAAAGAAGGATTGTACGGAACACCGTCGCAGTCTATTCGAGAAGGATATGAAGCAACTTTATTTGAGCTCACAAACGCCGCTCGGGTTCGTAACGGTGTGCGCCCCGTTCAAGAATTTCCTGAACTTGCACAAACCGCTCGAAAGCATAGCGCAGATATGGCGAAACGTCACTATTTCAGTCATAATACGCCTGAAGGAAAATCTCCTTTCGATCGGATGAAAGCCGACAATCACCAATACGTCCGCGCAGGAGAAAACTTAGCATACGGACAATTTAATAGTATTTTTGCACATGAAGGGCTTCTCAACTCATGGGATCACCGTGAAAATTTACTCATGCCACACTATACGCATCTCGGCGTCGGTGTCGCTTTTGACGAGGAAAATACGCCTTATTATACAGAAAATTTCATTCAAAAATAAAACGTGCTTGAGCCGTAAAGACTCTAGCACGTTTTTTTATTATTCGTTGAGTAAGCGGCGCTCTAGTGCGAGCGGTTCGATATACGTATCTCCTTCATAAACACGCATATTTCCACCTGAAATTTCATCGATTAACATGAGATTACCGTCAACGTCGCGACCGAACTCAAGTTTCATATCGTACAGTTCAAACCCTTTTTCTGCAAGCGTATCTTTAACGACATCTGCAATACGTTGTGTTAAATCGTGTAACACATCATATTCTTCTGCTGTTAAAATGTCGAGTTGCACGAGTGCATCTTTTGAGATCGGTGGGTCGTTTCGCTCATCATCTTTTAATGTCACTTCTACGAAGCGGTCGAGCTTTTGACCTTCTTCACAATATTTTCCGTAACGACGATAAAAGCTGCCGACTGCGCGGTAACGACAAATAACTTCAAGTCCTTCGCCGAACATCGTCGCTTTTTTCACCGTCATTTGTGCGTTATCAATATCTGATGAAACGTAATGTGTCGGAATACCGAGTGCTTCTAGTTTTTCAAAGAAATACGTCGTCATGCGTAAACCGGATTGGCCCATCCCATCGATTGTTAAACCGACTGTATTTGCTCCTGGGTCGAATACGCCATCTTCTCCTGTTACATCATCTTTAAATTGAAGGACGACTGTATCTTTTTCTCCTTCGTACACATCTTTCGTTTTACCTTCGTACAATAATTTCATCTTGTCCGCCTCTTTCTAATTCATAATACATTTAGTGTACTATATTCTTCGTTCGGATTCACTCGTTTTTCTTCTTTCTTTTCGTCATTTTTTTAGCAATTTCATGAATCGGTGAACTCCAATACGTATGAACGATGAATGTATCAAAAGGAATGTACGTATTTAAGTGATCTTCTACACTTCCTTCTTCGCATGTTTCATTCGTACTCATTCCGTATAAATAAAGAAGTCCACGGAAGCGATCACTCTCTGGTGCATTAAGCCAACGCGAGTCATTTTGCAATGTTTCCGGTGTTTCTTTTTCAAACAACTTCCATTCTGTAAAGAAACGTTCGCCTTCTTCGTTTTTCGGTACGTAAAAGAGCGCAAATGCACCGCTAATGGCACCTAACACGAGTGCGAGTAAGCTGAGTAAAAAGAGCGACTGTGTAAATAAGAAAATCATACCTACTAATAATAAGAGACTTAATCCTCCGAACAAACGGCGCAACACTTTGTTTGGAGTTCCGAATGTCGCAAACATTTCTTCTTCCTCTAACGCAACGATCATTTCGGCAATCAATGGACGAATGACTCGTTCATTCGCAGGGTCAGTAATTGTTCGTTCAATCGACTCAAACGTTATCGTTTCCTCTTCTTTTTGAACATGTTCGAGTAAAAATTGGGCGATTGCTCGGTCGAACCGGGTCATCGCTTCACTTTCTCTCACAGTCCAACTTCCGTCTTCATACATGAGGTGACGGCGACGATAAAGGTCAATCCAGCCGACTGTTAGCACACGCTTTGTCAAACGGCGACCATTCATATAAAAAAGTGTTGCTGCCATACTGAGGCGATCTTTCGGTATGAGAATGCCTTCTTTTTCGACATCATCAACGACTTTTTGACGTAAGCGACGCTCTTTCTTTCGCGCTTGTTGAATTAAAAAAGTAAGTGCGAACAATCCGAGCGGTAAACCGATATAAGCAGCTGTTCGCCATTTTTTCTTCGTCGCTTCTCGCTGTTTTTCTTTTTCATTTACTGCTGCTCGTTTTTCTTCTAAATCTGAGCGCACTTTTCCGTCATACGTTTTCATTAGTGGAAAAATATCACCATCTGCGATGACAGTTAATGTACTTTTCGTCTCTGTCGGGAGTCGTCCGAGATGAAATGTCGTCACACCGACTTTATCTACATGCTCTGTACGAAACGCATGCCCTTCACCATAAGCATCGGTAAATGGCGTTTCTTCTGGAGGTGTTACTTTCACCGTTAAAGAATCTGTATCTGTTATCGAATGTTCCGCACCGAGTAATTCGATTTGAAACAATGCGCCGTCTTCATATTTTTTCATCATATCTTCTAATACGTACGTCACTTCAACGATTGCTGTTTTTCCTCGTTCAATCGGCGTTTCGATAGAATAAAGAGATGTGTCATTTTCCGACTGTTTCATCGGAATTTCTTTTTTTCCTTCCCATGCTTGTAACGAATGGAACGTCGCATCTTCTATTTTCGGATAACGCCATAACACACCGTCTGCATTTTCTTTCACCGTATATGTCATCTGTTCTCGGACATGTAC
>JASKZX010000054.1 GCA_030147435.1 Savagea sp.
TATTTAATGACGATCGGTGTCATGCAAGCGACTCCGTTTACGTATCTTCTTTCTCATTTAACGAGTGATATGAAACGGGTGAAAACGGAACAAATTCGAAGCGATGAAGAAAGTGATGAAGAATATATGATGCGTCAGTCTCTATTAATGAAAGAATCGAAAGAAACTGCTATTCGTGTCGCTTTTGAGCAATTGAATCAACCGTATGAACTATTGTATGAAGGAGATCTCGTAGTAGCTATTGTTGAAAATAGTGCCGCAGATGGCGTTTTACAAGTTGGAGATGAAATTGTAGGGATACATGGTGAACGCTTGACGACGGAAGAATCATTAAAAGAAGGATTAGCCCGTGTCGTTGAAGGAGAGCCATATACTGTAACTGTAAAGCGAGATGGAAAAGAGATGAATATCGAATTCATCGGGCAAAAATTACCGGATGAAAATCGTATAGGTCTTGGTGTACGTTACATGAAAAGTGAAACGTTACAAACAGAACCAAGTGTGCAGATCGATAGCTCTACGATTGGAGGACCTTCTGCAGGGTTAATGTTTACGCTAGAAGTGATGAATCAACTGACAGAACATGATATGACAAAAGGATACCACGTCGCAGGGACAGGGCAAGTTTTTGAAGATGGTACGATCGGTCCAATCGGTGGGATTGATTTTAAAGTGTTATCTGCAGATCGTGAAGGAGTCGATATTTTCTTTGCTCCTCATAATGAAGAAATGGAAAACGCTCACGTAAATGGTGAGCGTAAATTAACAAATTATGAAGTCGCTAAAAAAGTAGCTGAAGAGTTAGGAACATCGATGAAAATTGTTCCAGTGACACATGTTACAGATGCTGTTCATTATTTAGAGCAACTGCCTACGAAAGAAAAATCGGTGGCTCTGCATAATCCCGCTGAATCGTTCGACGGTTACCTTGCGTGTTTGTAAAAAATGTGTACATGTTTTGTGCTCGCACGTCAATTTGCATTAAAAGATCATCAGGTTTTTGTTTCGGTGAATAAACGACAGGAAGAGAAAATGATTGTTGTTCGTTTTTTAAATAAGCTTTTCCTCTAGGCGTCGCACCTAAAAGTCGAATATAAGTAGGTGTAGTTAGCATGTCGTATTCTTCTTTTGTAAAATGCGTCACGATATGGCTTGCAGCGCGTTGAATACGAGCGTTTGTCCAATGTTTCGTTTGAACTTGTTGTAACCAATCGGAAAAGTGATGAGCTACGCGTGCACCTTGAATAAAACGTCGTTCCATCCCTTCAGTCATTTCAAAAAAAGTTAATAGTTGTTCCGGGGGTGTTCGGAGAAGTTCAGCTCTTAAAAAAGGATAGAGCAGATCCATCGATCCCCAATGTCCATTATAATTTGAAAGTAGTTGAGTCGTTCGTTCAGGTAGATGAGAAGGGATATTTCCTGTTTTTTGAATGTACGACCGAATGCCTGAAGCACTCGCAAGTTTCTTGTTACCGGAAGTATCATGGTAATGAGCACCTACTCGACGGTGTGTGAGCAATGTTAATTGATGCGTGACATTTGCTTTAGCGTAAGCGAACGCTAAAATATTGTTCGGCTGCTCGTAGTCAAACGGTGGAGGGCCGATCAAATTTTCAGCTGCTTGATAGAGCGATTGAATATAGGAACTTCCTTTCTTTTGTTGCGCTTCTTGTATGATTGTTTTTTCATGTTGTTTCCATAAAGATGCATAGTTTTCAAATGCGTGAACGGTTCCTTCTTCACTACCGAATGAAAGAGCTTCAGCACCTAACGCAGCGGCAAGTGAGACGCCTCCTTTTGCGAACGTATCTGCAGCACCTGTAGCGAATGGGTAAGGAAGTTCAATAACTAAGTCGACGTAAGCGAGTGCCATTTTTGTTTTCGTCCATTTGTCAACAAAAGAGGGAACACCCCTTTGAGTAAATGGACCACTCATAATCGCAATCAATGTTGTAGTTGGATAAAGCTTTCGCAGTTGTTGAATTTGATAAGCATGCCCTTCATGAAAAGGGTTATACTCTGCTATAATAGCAATAGCTTTCATAAAGTGTTCCCCTCTTTTCATTTCGTATATAGAATGATTGTTATCTAGTGTAACGAAGTAAAAAGAGACTTTCAATTTATAAAAGCAAAATATTATGTAGGAAAAGTGTGAAAACAATCGAAGTGACAAGAAATTTTCTTGACATGAGAGCCGTGCGCATTATATAATCAAAATTGTTGTCTTGAGGTGATTACATGAAATGGTCCATTCATCAATTAGAGATGTATGAAGGACAAGTGATTCCAATCGACCAGACGATTGATTTAGCATCATTAAAGAATCGAGCGAAAGATGTTCGTGATGTTAGCCCTGTTCATGTGACAGGTACTCTTCAAGTCGAAGATGAGATCGCTACTTTAAATCTTCATTTAGAGGGCGAGTTAACAGTACCTTGTACGAGAACGTGGGAAGATGCTAAATGGCCATTTGCTCTCGATTCATTTGAACAGTTTAGTTGGAATGAATGGAAAGCAGATCCAGAAGAAGGAATCCAAGAAGTGTCGGAGCACTATTTAGATTTACGTCCGACATTAGAAGATATCATTATCGTATCTATTCCGATGCAAGTGTATAGTGAAGAAGCAGAAGATTTGTCTTTTGCTGAAGGGCAAGGGTGGACATACATGACGAATGATGTCTATGAAGAGATGCTCGCTGAAGCAGAGGAAGAAGAACAAACAGTCGACCCAAGACTGGCAAAACTAGCAAAACTACTTGATTCCGATCAAGATAAGTAAAACCTTACTTTTAAAGGAGGTGCCAATGATGGCTGTACCAAAAAGAAAAACATCTTCAACGAAGCGTGATAAACGCCGTACACACCAGAAGCTTGCTGTTCCAGGTATGACTGAGTGCCCAAACTGTGGTGAGATGAAATTATCACACCGTATTTGTAACTCATGCGGTCACTACAAAGGACGCGAAGTAGTAAGTAAATAAGTACAATGAAAAACTACCGTGAGACCATGGCTCCGGTAGTTTTTCTCGTTTTAAAAAATAATAGAAATGAGTTAAAGGAGGAGTTGGATGACAACGGTTATTGTTGGAGGAGGTTCACTCGGCTTGTTATTAACTGATGCGAGTATGTCTATAGGAGAACGACCTTATTTGCTCGTTCGTCGGAAAGAACAGATGCAACAGTTACAACAAGAAGGGTTGACAGTTGTAGAAGAGGGACGCGTTCGCTCGGTGCGGCATTTGTTTGATGTATCTACTGACTGGCCAAAAGAAGTGTCACGGATCATTGTCGCTACAAAGTTTGATGCTATTCAAGAACTATTGCCACAGCTAGAACGAATCAATGCTCCTACACTATTTATTCAAAATGGTTTAGCACATTATGAACGTATTCAAAAGTCGCATTTGAAAAATGTTACATTTGCTTCGATTGAACATGGCGCCGCACGATTGACAGATGCGAGTGTGTCACATAACGGAATCGGTCGTCTCGTTTTTCCGAAAGAAGCATCTTCTCATACGTGGGGAGATTATATGACTTCATCTGTCGAGCATTATCCAGTTGTACAAGTCGATGAGGATGCACTTACGATTTTAAAAAGAAAAGTATTTATGAATGTGTTAATTAATCCGTTAACGGCTATTTATGAAATACGAAATGGCGTGCTTGTTGAAGAAGATATCTATTATGAGAAGATGTATGAGCTTTATGAAGAGTTATCGAGTGTCTTTGACGAAATTAAACAACTCGTTCCATTTGAAACGGTCGTCAAGTTGTGTAAGCAAACGTCAAACAATCATTCTTCGATGTATCAAGACCGACAAAATCAAAAGAAAAATGAAGTCGCAACGATCGTTACGCCACTTATTAACGAAGCGCATCGTCAAGGAAAAGAACTCCCGCTTTTAGAAGCGTATGAACGTCAGCTTCATCAGTTGAACATAGAGGGCTTACGATGAAGAATGAGTGGTTCATAGGAGGTATGATCGCCCTTCTTCTGTTTCCTTTCTTTTGGACGATGGGGAGTTATTTTGTTTTGCGTCTAGCACGCTTACCGAAAAGAGAAGCGCGCCGTTATGCAAAGCAAAGTACAGTGATTTGGTTGTTGTTTACACAGTACGTCGTCTATCGGATTTATTTTTCAGAGTGGGCCTTTTTCATTCTTTTATTATGGACGAGTATCTATATCGTTTATATCATCCGACAACAGCAATTACTTTTGCAACCGGTTACTTTTAAAAGTGTACTTCGCCGGTTTTGGCAAGGGAGTTTTACATGGTATACGTTCGGCTATTTCATTGCCTTCATCGTAGGGATCAGTTGGACGTTTTATTTTTAAGGAATATGAAGGAGAGATTTGAATGATTGAAGCAACGAAAGTACAAGTACAAAGTCCAATCCATTATCGGTATGTTCAGGACGAAAAGTTTCAACAACAATTTTTTGAATATGAAAAGACGCAAGTAGCGTATGAACAACGTATTCAAGATTTGAAAGAGCGAACGTATCCTTATGATGAACTGTATCAAATTATTTATCAGACGATGGCGTCGACTGGAGGATTAACGGAGCAAACGAAAGCATATTTAGAAGATATTCAACAGCACCGCGCGTTGTTTGTCATCGGAGGGCAACAGGCCGGGCTCTTAACAGGACCTTTATATACTGTGCATAAGGCGCTTACGGCTATTTTGTTAGCGCGTGACATCCGAGCGACT
>JASKZX010000058.1 GCA_030147435.1 Savagea sp.
TGGTTATCCACATTATCCACAGCCCCTATTACTATTACTATAAATATATATATTATATATAGGAAAAGGAGATACGAAAAAATGGATTTCAAAACAGAACATACAGCACCGATTTTAGCTTTCACAGTGAACCGAAAAGTTTTACTCGACAGACTCTCAAATGTTATGCGTGCAATTAGTAATCAAGTAACGATTCCAATTCTTACAGGGATTCAATTAAAAGCAACTGAACGAGGACTTACGTTAACAGGAAGTGACTCAAACATTACGATTGAAACATTTATTCCTATTGAAGAAAATGGAGAACTTCTTTTAACTGTTGAACAAGAAGGTGCAATCGTTCTTGAAGCAAAATTCTTTAACGAAATCATTCGTAAGTTACCGACAGATAATGTTTCTGTTTTCGTAACGAACAATTTACAAACGACAATTCGTTCTGGACAATCAGAATTCCAGCTTATCGGTTCAAATGCGAGCGATTATCCAATCTTGCCAGAATTAGAAGATACACAAAGCTTCGATATTCCAGGACAGTTATTACAATCAATTATTAAAGAGACTGTTTTTGCTGTTTCTCAACAAGAAACACGTCCTGTACTAACAGGTGTACATTGGCATATTCGTAACGATGCATTATATTGTGTCGCAACAGATAGCCACCGACTTGCTCGTCGTATTGCAGATATTCCAAATATGCCAGAGCAATTCAACGTCGTCATTCCTGGTAAAAGTTTAGATGAACTGAATAAAATTTTAACGCCACAAGATGAAACAGTGAGTGTGACATTAACGGATCAACAAGTATTATTTAAAACCGATCACGTATCGTTTTATTCACGTTTATTAGAAGGCAGCTATCCAGATACATCAAGTTTAATTCCTGAACAAGGAGAAACGACAGTACGTGTGAAAGGTAAAGCACTTCTTCAAGCAATTGACCGAGCATCATTACTTGCGCGTGAACATCGTAATAACATCGTTCATTTTGCAACGAGTGAAGACACATTAACGATTACATCTAATTCACCAGAAGTTGGTCGAGTAGAAGATGTTGTTCAAGCAACATCGATCACAGGTCAACAATTAGATATTTCATTCAGCGCAAAATATATGATGGATGCGCTAAAAGCAATCGATAGTGAAGAAGTTGATATTTTATTCACAGGTCCGATGCGACCATTTATTTTAACCGCAGCAGATAGTGATGCTGTGTTACAATTGATATTACCAGTTCGTACGTATTAATTACGTGACACACAATAAAAGCGAACGGTTTAGGAGTTTTTTTAATCTCCTGAATCGTTCCTTTTTTTACTTCTAGAGCGAAGTTAGGTAAAATAGATAGATAATGAATATAAAGGGATGAGTGAAGATGAAAGAGTTTGCAATTGAAACAGCACAAGTAACACTCGGACAATTTTTACAATTGGTCGGGGTTGTCGATACAGGTGGTATGAGTAAATGGTATTTACAAGAAAATATCGTTTACGTCAATGGAGAGCCTGAACAACGTCGCGGTAAAAAATTAATGAATGGAGATGTCGTTCTTGTACCAGGAGCGGGACGATTCATCATTCAAGCGCCTCAGGTGTAACGATGTATTTAGAAAACATTCACTTAAAACAATTTCGTAATTACGATGAATTGTCTTTAACGTTTTCACCAGAAGTCAATATTTTTATCGGGGAAAATGCACAAGGTAAAACGAATGTGATGGAGGCGATTTATGTACTTGCTATGGCAAAGTCTCACCGAACGAATATTGACCGTGAGTTGATCCAATGGGAGCAAGACTTTGGTAAAATTGAAGGAACACTCCATTACCGTTACGGAAAATTGCCTCTTTCTCTTTTGTTATCCAAACGTGGAAAAACGGCGAAAGTGAATCATTTAGAAAAAGCACGTTTAAGTGATTATGTCGGTTCATTCAACGTCGTTATGTTCGCACCAGAAGATTTGAAAATTGTAAAAGGGAGCCCTGGAGAACGCCGCCGATTTATCGATATGGAAATTGGTCAAATATCTCCTGCTTATTTACACGACTTAATGAGTTATCAACAAGTGTTAAAACAGCGAAATGCATTATTGAAACAAGTAAAAGGATCGATTGCTGAAAGTGATGCAGCGATGCTTGCCATTTATACGGAACAATTTGCAGAACTGGCGGTGCGTGTCATTCGTCGCCGATTTGAATTTATTCGAGACCTCCAACGTTGGGCTCGACCGATTCATGACGGAATTTCGAAAGGGAAAGAGAAACTATCGATTCAATACGAAACTGTCGAAGGAATAGACGAACATACGTCCGATGATGAAGCAAAACATGTTATAATAGAGAAGCTTGAAAGTTTGAAAGAACGTGAATTGTTTCGAGGGGCAACATTAGTTGGACCACACCGTGATGATCTCACATTTTTTGTCAATGACTACAATGTACAAACGTATGGGTCGCAAGGACAACAAAGAACGACCGCTTTATCATTAAAGCTTGCTGAAATTGAACTCATTGAAGAAAAAGTTGGAGAGCCCCCCGTATTGTTATTAGACGATGTGTTATCAGAACTCGATGATGAGCGACAAACACATTTACTCAACACGATGAAAGGTCAAGTACAAACATTTGTAACGACGACGACTGTTTCGGGCATTGATCACGAGACGATCAATCGAGCGAAAATTTTTCACGTCGATCAAGGGCATGTGACAGTCCAGTCTTAGTTCAAGCGAAAAGTAGATTATGAGGAAGGAAAGGTGAACGATTTGGCGATGGAAGAGAAACAGACTCAAGCATATGATGAGAGTCAAATCCAAGTATTAGAAGGACTTGAAGCCGTAAGAAAACGTCCAGGAATGTATATCGGTACGACGAGTGAAAGAGGGTTACACCACCTCGTTTGGGAAATCGTCGATAATAGTATTGACGAAGCACTCGCTGGATACTGTGATCATATTGAAGTAACGATCGAAGAGGATAATTGGATCCGTGTCGATGATAACGGACGAGGAATTCCAGTCGGTACTCAAGAAGCGACAGGCCGACCTGCTGTTGAAGT
>JASKZX010000068.1 GCA_030147435.1 Savagea sp.
GCTTTTGCGATTTGACGCATACGTACATTATGATCTTTTGATCCTGTAAAATGGTGCAGTGCTGTTGCAAACTCTTCATCTTTTACGAAACGAAAATCAATATCGAGTAAAGCGTGCGCACGAATCGTAAATGATAGTTTCGTTCCACCTGAAGCGATCACTTCTTCAACATCGAATGCTTGTAACAGTTGATCGGTGACAAGTTTTGCTTCATTCGTTGCAACGATAAAATCTAAATCACTCGACGTTTCTTCACGACGGCGAAAACTTCCCGCAACAGAAAAGCGAATGACTTCTTCAATCGCTTCTAGTTCTTTTTCAATCGAATGTACCACTTTTTCTAAGCGCCAATACGGATGACGGTCTACTCGTTCGTTTAGTCGTTCAATTTCTACGATATAATTTTGTTCTGTCTTTTTCCCAAAACCAGATAATTGGCTCACTTTCTGTTCTTTACACGCTTCGTATAAACTTTCTAACGAATCGATCGACAATTCTTTATATAAACGTGCAATTCGCTTACCGCCTAATCCTGGCACACGGAGTAAATCGACGAGGCCACTCGGGACTTCTTCTTTTAGTTGCTCTAATGTAGAAGATTTTCCTGTTTCTAATAAATCTTTCAATACTTGACCAGTACTTTTTCCGATTCCTTTCAATTCAAACAAATCATCCATTTCATCTAAACTACGATCATCTTTTTCTAGCGTATTCGCAGCTTTTCGATAGGCTTGAATTTTAAACGGATTTTCCCCAAGTAATTCTAAATATAATGCGATTTCTTCTAATGTTTGAATCATCGTTTTTTTATTCATATAATCACCCTTTAAAAAAAGCTCCCGCTAAAATGGAAGCTTATATTCTTTAAACGATGACAATCGGTTCAGTATCGAACGTAACACTGATCGTTTTCGTCTCACTCTTCTTTGTCATCTTCTTTTGATTGTAGTTGTTTCGCTAATTTCATTCGTTCATTTTCTGTATTTAGTGCCGTAAGCACCGCAATGCGAGTTAGATCGAGTGAAGGGTTGTTTTCACGAATAAGATGCATGGCATCATCAACATTTTTAGCGACTCGTTTAATATGTTCTGGTGACTCTGTACCTAACACTGTATATGTCTGTCCATAAATTTCAACCGTCACTCGGATTTTTTCTTCAGCGGACAATGGCTCGACCTCCCCCGTTCATTTTCACTTATCGACCATTTGCCGAATCGTTCGATAATCGTGATATACTTAATTTTATCATAAGTTTGGAAGTTAGAGAAACGAAAGGAAGTTATTTATGTCATACTTTGTCGAAGTCGCTTCAAACGAACGATTTGAACAAATCAAACGTGAGTTGCTACCATATAAAATTGAAAGAAATGCCCCTGGTGTCGTATTTGCTGCTAAAAAAGATGGTGTTTCTATTACGATGTATCGCTCGAAAAAAGTTTTATTTCAAGGAAAAAACGCAAAAACTCTTGGCGAATATTATTTTAAAGGGGAGTCGCGCACAACTCCTCAAAAGAAACAACGAGACAATGGAGCATTACCTCCTCATTTTTCATCTCTTCCGGTATTAGGTTCTGATGAAACAGGAACGGGTGACTATTTCGGTCCGATCACAGTTGCTGCTTGTTACGTGACACCTGAACAAATAGAGATTCTTGAAATTATCGGAGTACGTGACTCGAAAGCATTAACCGATGATAAAATGAGAGAAATGGCACCTCAAATTCGCTCCCTTTGCACACATGCGATTACTGTATTACCGATTGATCATTACAATATGTGGGTCGATGAAGGATATTCGCAAGCAAAAATAAAAGCGATTCTTCATCATGACGTATTACATCAAGTGCGTCAACAATTGAAGGCACATCCAATTACATTGATCGATCAATTTATTCAACCGTCAACTTATTTTCGATACGTCGCAGAACAAAAAGATGTCGTAAAAGAAAATGTTTACTTTGCGACAAAAGCGGAAAGTATTCATTTATCAGTAGCCGCTGCGTCTATTTTAGCGCGTGTCGCTTTTTTAGAAACGATGGACGAACTCAGCAAAAAAGTCGGTTACACTTTACCGAAAGGTGCGAGTCGTAAAGTCGATGAAGTAGCTGCAATGATTTTGCGCTCTCAAGGAAAAGAAGCATTGCAATCCGTCTCAAAATGGCATTTTAAAAACACTGAAAAAGCTTATCTTTTAATAAAACAATGAATAAAAAGCGTTGGAGTAGGTCATTTCTACTTCAACGCTTTTTCGTTTATCATTTATTCGCGTAATGTCGCTCCTGTTTCTTCAACAAGTGCTTTTAATACACGGTCGTGTACTTTTACAACTTCTTCATCTGTTAACGTGCGTGTCGGATCGAAATATGTGAGTGAGAATGCGAGTGATTTTTCAGCCTCTGCGACATGTTCTCCTTCATATACATCAAACACATGAACGTCACGGAGAAGTGGTTTTCCTGCTTTTTCAATAACTTCTTTAATTGTCGTTGCTGCCATATCACGTGTAACAACGAGTGCGATATCTCGCGTGATTTTCGGATACTTCGACAATTGCTCATATTCTAATACTTCAGCATTTGTATTTAAAATCGTCTCTAAATCTAATTCAAATACGTATGTCTTCGGAATATCGAACTCTTTTTCTACACGTGGATGAACTTCTCCGAGCATTCCGACAACATTACCGTCTAATGAAATAGATGCGGTACGTCCTGGGTGCATATCGTCCATGACGAGACGATCAAATGTCACACGTTCTAACAGTCCGAGACGGTTGAATAACCCTTCGATAATCCCTTTTACAACGAAGAAATCAACTTCTTTCGTCTCTTTTTGCCATTCGTTATTGACCCACATTCCTGTAAGTGCACCTGATAAACGCTCAACTTCACGTGGAAGTCCGTCTTCTTCTTCACCGATATAAACAGACGATGTTTCATAAAATGCAAGGTCTGTATTTCGACGCGCTACGTTGTAAGCAATCACTTGAAGAAGGCTCGGAATGAGACTTTGACGAAGTGTGCTATGTTCTTCGCTCATCGGCATCATCAGTTGCGTCCACGTATCTGTTTCAAGTGCGAAACGTTTCGCATTTTTCTCTGACACGAGTGAATACGTCACTGCTTGGTAAAGACCTGCACCTTCTAAATAACGGCGTGCAATACGACGTTTCTCTTGATAAGGCGTTAAAAGTCCTGGTGTCGTCTCTGTTACTGGAAGTGTCATCGGAATGTTGTCGTATCCGTACATACGTGCGATTTCTTCAATGATATCTTCTTCAATTTTTAAATCTTGACGACGTGTCGGTGCTTCAATATAAAGCATGCCGTTTTTCGCTTCAAATGGAATACGTAAACGACGTAAAATATCTTCCATTTCTTCTTGTGGAATCTTCATTCCGAGGCGGCGATTAATCGCATCTGGTGAAACGACAATCTCTTTCGGCTCTTTATCGAGTTCATCGTAAAGAACTGTGCCATCTAACACTTCTGCATTCGCGTATTTTACAAGCAATTCTACAGCACGGTCTGCTGCTTTTAATACACGATTTGGATCGACTCCTTTTTCAAAACGAGCGCTTGAATCACTGCGGAGTGCTAAGCGACTTGACGTACGACGAACATTGACAGGCTTGAAGTAAGCTGCTTCTAATACGACTGTTGTCGTCTCATCTGTTACTTCAGAGTTTGCTCCACCCATCACTCCTGCTACTGCAATCGGTTCTTTACCGTTTGTGATGACGATATCTTCGTTCGTCAATGTACGCTCTTCGTTATCGAGTGTTTCGATTGTTTCGCCTTCTTTTGCAAGACGAACGACGATTTCTTTTGAGCCAATTTTGTCATAGTCAAATGCATGAAGCGGTTGACCATACTCTAATAAAACAAAGTTCGTAATGTCAACGACGTTATTGTGCGGACGAATACCTGCTGACATTAACGCATTTTGCATCCATTGTGGTGATGGACCTACTTGAATATTACGTAATACTTTCGCTGCGTATAATGGGTTTTCTTCTTTCGCTTCTACCGTCACATCGATGTAATCTGCTGCTTTTTCTTCTACAGTTTCGTAGCTTGGGTTCGGTAATGTTAAATCACGGTCTAAAATCGCCGCTACTTCATAAGCAACCCCTAACATACTTAAAGCATCTCCGCGGTTCGGTGTTAAATCGAACTCATATACGACATCATTTAATCCGATGTATGGTAAAGCATTTTCTCCAACTTTCGCATCTTCTGGTAATACGTAAATCCCTTCAGCATATTCTTTCGGAACAACTTTTCCCTCAATCGCAAGTTCTTGTAAAGAACAAATCATACCGTGTGATGCTTCTCCGCGCATTTTCGCTTTTTTAATTTTGAAGTTCCCTGGAAGAACAGCTCCCGGTAAAGCAGTCACTACTTTTTGTCCTTTAGCAACATTTGCTGCACCACAAATAATTTGTGACTCTTCTTCTGCACCGACATCGACTGTACAAATATTTAAACGGTCCGCATTCGGGTGCTTTTCACAACTCGTCACATATCCGACGACGACATTATCCATTTGATGTGAGCGGTCAATAATCGCATCGACTTCAATTCCTGAACGTGTAATTTTCTCTGCAAGTTCCTCGACATTTTGATCATCAATTTTTACATATTCATTTAACCAATTCGTTGATACTAACATGTTCTTCCTCCTTATTGTTCTGTTCGATTAAATTGTGAGACGAAACGAATATCGTTTGTGAAGAAGTCTCGAATATCTTCAATTCCATAACGAAGCATCGCAATACGTTCTTGTCCCATACCGAAAGCAAATCCTGTCATTTTCGTTGAATCATACCCTGCCATTTCTAACACATTCGGGTGAACGATTCCTCCTCCGAGAATTTCAATCCAACCTGTTTTCTTACATACGTTACATCCCGCACCTTCACATTTGAAACATGAAATATCCATTTCAACAGAAGGTTCAGTGAATGGGAAGAAACTTGGACGTAATCGAATCTCACGATCTTCTCCAAACATTTTCTTCGCAAAAATATCTAACGTTCCTTTTAAGTCACTCATTCGAATATTTTCACCGACGACGAGTCCTTCGATTTGTGAGAATTGGTGTGAGTGAGTGGCATCGTCCGAGTCACGACGGAACACTTTCCCTGGACAAATAATTTTGACGGGCTCGCCATTTGTTTTTTCTAATGTTCGAGCTTGTACAGGTGATGTATGCGTACGTAATAACACTTCATCGTTAATATAAAATGATGCTTGCATATCACGTGCTGGGTGATCTTGTGGCAAGTTTAACGCTTCAAAGTTGTAATAATCTTTTTCTACTTCGGGTCCTTCAACAATTTCGTATCCCATGCTGAGGAAAATATCTTCAATCTCTTCTGCGATACGTGTTAATGGGTGATGACCTCCTACTTGTACTGGTCGACCTGGAAGTGTCACATCAATCGTTTCTGCTTCTAATTGTGCATTTAACGCTTCTTCTTCTAAAATTGCTTTTCTATTTTCTAAATGTTCTGTCACTGTTTGACGGATGACATTTACGAGTTGTCCCATTTTCGGACGCTCTTCTTTCGGGAGTTTCCCCATCCCTTTTAATAACTCTGTAATCGGTCCTTTTTTCCCTAAGTATTTCACACGAACATCGTTTAACTCTTTTGTCACTCGAGAGTTTTTAATTTCTTCAAGTGCTTGTTCTTTTAATTCATGTAATTTCTTTTCCATGAGTTTTCCCTACCTTTCTTTCCATAAAAAAATCCTCGCCTCTTCTCAACTTGAGAAGGGACGAGGTTATTCGCGGTACCACCCTACTTATTACATCAATATGTAATCAGCTTCATTCGGTTAACGGTCCGTTGCCGGCTCACCTTTACGACGAATCGGTCCTGGTGGCAGCTCGGAGGGTGAAATTTCGATAATGCTCTTTTTAAAACACTCTCAGTCTGCGGTGTTTTTTCCCTCATAAAAAGAAACAATTATGTACTTTCCCTCTTCATTGCTTTTTACTATTCACTTGACAGTATACATGATTTTGAATTGTTCGGCAACTTTCTTCTTAATTATAATGGAACATGATGACGCCCGCTGCGATACCGACATTGAGCGACTCTGCTTTTCCTGGCATCGGAATATATACGATGTGATCTGCTCGTTCCATGTAATAAGGTGATACTCCTTGACCTTCATTACCAACAATTAATGCAAATGATTCTTCTGGCACAACTTCTTTATACGGCTTTGCTGATTTTGTCCATCCGGTCGCATAAATCGGCACTTGTAAGCAATCGAGTGAATGAAATGCTTCATCAAGTTCTAATTGATAAATCGGTAAGTGAAACGTACTTCCTTGTGCCGCTCGAAGCACTTTCGGACTAAATGGGTCGGCACTTCCTTTTCCGATAACGACTGCATCCATCCCTGCAGCATCTGCTGTTCGAATAAGTGTTCCGACATTGCCTGGGTCTTGGACTGCATCGAGCAATAAAAATTGTTTTCCTGTCGCATCATAAAATGGACGCGTCTCTTTTTTACATAAAGCAAAAACGAGTTGAGACGTTTCAGTATCTGCTAATTG
>JASKZX010000021.1 GCA_030147435.1 Savagea sp.
ATACACCTTTTGGAAATATATGATCGGACAAGTACATAATGAGGGAGAAGGAGATTTACTACCGAAAGTGTTACGAATCCGTTCTTCATTTATTCCGATGAAAGAGCGAGAGAAAACGTATATCGACAGGATGCGAGACCGGTTCGTTCATACATTTGAAGCCGCTGTCGAACGATTCATCGAACTAGCACTTCTTCATGACACATCGCATGTACGAGAAAAACAAATTGTGTTAGAAGAACCGTGGAAACGAGAAAAAATATTCCATGAAACGTCTCAACGCCTGTATCAATATATTCAAGCACTCTATTTATTCATTACACCAGTGATCGAACGAAAAGAAGAATGGACGAAAAGAGACCGGGCTTATATTGAAACGTGGCTCGATCGCGTTCATCAATTAGAAGAGATGCTCGATGATTGGGTTGCCTTTTTTGCAGAAAATGAAGGCGTCAGTGAAGCGCTCGTCTTATCTCTCGATACGAAAGGTTTACCGGGAAGTGTCCGTTTAACGAAACGACCACTCCATGCGATGTCGGTCATTCAAAATCGTTTAAGTAAAAAAGCACGTGCAATCGTTTGGACATCAGGTACGATGGTCGTCCGTGATGAGGAACAATTTATTACGAAACAATTAGGATTGCCTGCAAATGTACCGATGTATCAGTTTGAAGCGCCAGACAGTTTTTACGAAGGAGCTGCTCTTTGGATCGTCGAAGATATGCCACTCATTCAAGAAGTGTCAGATGAAGAGTATGTCGCAGCGGTCGTTGATGCAGTCGTTCAAACGGCATATGCGACGCAAGGAAGAATGTTCGTTCTATTTACTTCTCAACAGATGTTAAAAGAAACGTATGAATTACTAACAGAGAGTGAGTTATTAGAAGATTATATCGTCTTAGCTCAAGGAATAAGCGGTGGGAGTCGAGCGAAAATGATGCGCTCTTTCCAACAATGGGAACGAGTCGTTTTATTTGGGACGACGAGTTTTTGGGAAGGTGTCGACATTCCAGGAGATTCGTTATCTGCAGTACTCGTCGCTCGTTTGCCTTTTTCATCGCCGTATGACCCGATGTATCAAAAGAAAGCAGAAGCTGTAACAAAACGTGGAGAAGATACGTTTATTCATTACAGTTTGCCAGAAGCACTCGTCCGCTTCCGACAAGGGTTTGGACGACTCATTCGAGCAGCGACAGATCGAGGCGGATTCATCGTATTAGACCGTCGGATTGAGACGAAAGCATATGGCTCTCACTTTATAAAAGTGTTGCCGAATATCCCTATTCGAAAAGTTCAACTCGGGAATATGGTCGAAACGCTCGAAACTTGGTATACTGAGGAAGAACGAAAGAGAAATTAGTCTACAAGTAAAGGATGATTCGCGGATGTGGAACTGGATCAAATTCATCGGCCTATTCTTACTTTCGTTAATTGCAGTTTTGACGATTATTATTTTTTCGAAAGGTTTTTCACCCTATAAAGATGTGGAACAATTTGCTGAACAATTAGCTGTCGAAAAAAATTACGTCCAAACTGTCGATCGAACTACTGTTTACAATGGACAGCACGCATACGTCACTGTTTATGGAACGGATCAAAAAGGGATAAAACGTGCGGTATTCGTTCCAGTAGAGAAAGAATATCGTGAAACGTTAGAAAAATATCCGACGGTCGTTTTAAAAGACGGCTTCCCAGCTGAAGAAGCTGTGAAAAAAGTCCGCGAAAAAGTAGAGGTCGTTGACGTCATGCATGTTCGTTTAGGATACGAGCAAGAAGAACCGATTTGGGAAATTGTTACAAAAGGAAAGAAAGGCGAAATGAATTATTCGTACCTTTCTTTCAAAGACGGGAAATGGAAGAAAAACATTTTAAACTTATGAGGAGTGGATGATCATGAAAAATCAATTAGCTGAACGAGTGAGTACGTTAACACCTTCTACGACATTGGCAATTACAGCGAAAGCAAAAGAAATGAAAGAAAGTGGTATCGACGTTATCGGACTTGGAGCAGGTGAGCCTGACTACAATACGCCACAAAATATTTTAGATGCAGCCATTCGCTCAATGAATGAAGGATTAACGAAATATACACCATCTGGGGGACTACCGGCATTAAAAGATGCGATTATCGACAAATTAAAGCGCGATCAAGGTTTGACATATGATCGCTCAGAAATTATCGTAGGAGTCGGTGCAAAACATGTATTGTATACGTTATTTCAAGTTATCGTCGATAAAGGGGATGAAGTAATCATTCCAGCGCCGTATTGGGTAAGTTATACAGAGCAAGTGAAATTAGCAGGTGGTCAACCTGTCATCGTCGAAGCATCATCGGAAGCGAATTTTAAAGTGACTGCAGAACAGTTAGACGCAGCGGTGACAGATCGCACAAAAGCATTGATTATTAATTCACCGAGCAACCCGACAGGTATGATTTATTCGGAAGATGAGTTACGCGCAATTGCAGAAGTAGCGAAAAAACATGACTTATGGATCGTTTCAGACGAAATTTATGAAAAACTCGTGTATAACGGTGCAAAACACGTATCAATCGCTACATTATCAGAAGATGCGAAGGCACGTACAATCGTCATTAACGGAGTGTCAAAATCTCACTCAATGACAGGATGGCGAATCGGGTATGCAGCAGGAGTTAAAGATATCATTCAACCGATGACAAACCTTGCAAGTCATTCGACAAGTAACCCGACAACGACATCTCAATACGCAGCAATTGAAGCTTATAACGGTCCACAAGATGCAGTCGAAGAAATGCGTCAAGCATTTGAAGGACGTTTAGAAAAATTAATTCCACAAATTGAAGCAATTCCAGGATTTACATTAGTACATCCTCAAGGAGCATTTTATTTATTACCAGAAGTAGAAGAAGCAGCAAAACATACAGGGTTCGATTCTGTTGATGATTTTGCAAAAGCATTATTAGAAGAAGCAAAAGTAGCTGTTATTCCAGGAAGCGGATTTGGTGCGCCGAAAACGATTCGATTATCGTATGCAACATCATTAGATTTGATCGAAGAAGCGATTCGTCGTATCCATTCATTCGTAGAGGAAAAATGGCAAGATTGATAGCTGGAGGTTATGGAAATTATGACAAAGATTCGTATTGAAGAAATGCAACATCATGTAGGAGAAACAGTAACGATCGGCGGTTGGCTCGCAGGTAAACGCGGTAGCGGAAAAATTGCTTTCTTACAACTCCGAGACGGCTCAGGGTTTACACAAGGTGTCGTCGTAAAAGAAGTAGTTGGTGAAGAGATTTTTGAAAAAGCACGTCACATTACACAAGAAAGTTCAATTTATGTAACTGGTGAAGTATCACGTGACGAACGTTCAAAATTTGGTTATGAACTTCAAGTATCTGACGTTGAAGTGATTAGCGAAGCAGTAGATTATCCATTAACACCGAAAAAACACGGAACAGAATTTTTAATGGATAACCGTCATTTATGGATTCGCGGACGTAAACAACATGCGATTTTACGTATTCGTGACGAAATTATTCGCGCAACATATGAATTTTTCCATGAGAATGGATTCGTTAAAATTGATCCACCGATTTTAACAAACTCAGCACCTGAAGGAACGAGCGAATTGTTCCATACGAAATATTTCGATGAAGATGCGTATCTTTCACAATCAGGTCAATTATATATGGAAGCAGCAGCGATGGCTTTCGGTAAAGTCTTTTCATTCGGTCCGACATTCCGTGCAGAGAAGTCAAAAACACGTCGTCACTTAATTGAGTTTTGGATGATTGAGCCAGAAATGGCATTTACGACACATGAAGAAAGTTTAGAAGTACAAGAACAATATGTGACACATCTCGTTCAATCAGTCATCAAAAACTGTGCGGTAGAACTTGATCGTCTCGGACGTGATATTGAGACACTTGAAAAGATTAAAGCACCATTCCCACGTATTTCATACGACGATGCGATTAAATTCCTTCATGAGCAAGGATTCGATGATATCGAGTGGGGAGACGATTTCGGTTCACCGCATGAAACAGCGATTGCTAAACATTACGATATGCCTGTATTTATCGTGAACTATCCAAAAGCGATCAAACCATTCTATATGCAACCACATCCAGAGCGTGAAGACGTCGTACTTTGTGCAGATTTAATCGCGCCAGAAGGATATGGTGAAATTATCGGTGGTTCAGAACGTATCCATGACTATGAGCAAATGAAACAAGCGATTAAAGACCATAACTTAGATGAAGAATCATATGCTTGGTATTTAGATACGAACCGTTATGGCGCTGTTCCGCACGCTGGTTTCGGTTTAGGTTTAGAACGTACAGTAGCGTGGATTTCAGGAGCGGAGCACGTACGTGAAACGATTCCATTCCCACGTTTATTAAACCGTTTATATCCTTAAAAAGAAGAAAGAGAGGCGTTGGCATCATGAATGACAACAGACTCTCCACGTGGATAGAGCAGGGAAATGTA
>JASKZX010000053.1 GCA_030147435.1 Savagea sp.
AGAGGAGGAGTATTAAGTGAAGTCAGTGGAAGTATTAATTATAGGCGGAGGACCGTGTGGGTTATCTGCAGCGATTGAAGTAGAGAAAAAAGGATTCGAAGCAGTAATTATTGAAAAAGGAAATATCGTCAATTCCATCTACAATTATCCGACACATCAAACCTTTTTCAGTTCAAGTTTAAAATTGTCTATCGGCGACATGCCATTTATTACAGCAAAACATAAGCCTCAACGATTAGATGCACTCGTTTATTATCGTCAAGTTGCTGAATTAAAAGACTTAACGATACAGACATTTGAAGAGGTATTAAACGTTGAGAAGAGAGGAGATGGACGATTTACTGTTACGACGACAAAAGACGTTTATGATGCTCAGTACGTCGTTGTAGCTACTGGTTATTATGATCATCCGAATCGTTTAAATGTTCCTGGGGAAGAATTGCCACATGTGCATCATTACTTTAAAGAAGCACATCCTTATTTTAAACGACATGTCGTCATTATCGGTGGTAAAAACTCAGCGATAGATGCAGGTATTGAGCTTGCTCATGCAGGCGCACACGTTACGGTCGTTTATCGTGGTCCGAGTTATTCCCCGAGCATTAAACCTTGGGTATTACCTGAATTTGAAAGTCTCGTTCGACATGAAAAAATAACGATGCATTTTAATACGAATGTGACGAAAATTACAGAAGAAAATGTATACTTAGAAACTGAAGGAAGAGAACATTCCGTTCCAGCGGATACCGTTTTTGCGATGATCGGTTATCATCCAGATCACGACTTTATTCGTCGTATGGGTGTAAACATAGATGAAGTGACAGGAGAGCCTCATTACAATCCAGAAACGATGGAATCAAATGTACCTGGTCTCTTTATAGCAGGTGTTATTGCAGCAGGAAATGATGCAAATACCATTTTTATAGAAAATGGTCGTTTCCACGGTTGTCAAATTGCTGCAACAATAAGTGAAGAATTGAAATAATTTCGTAGAACGAGGGGGGATGAGATGTTTGTGCTATTGACGGTCGCTATTGCGCCGGCACTGGCGTTACTTAGCTACTTTTATTTAAGAAAGCAAGTAGCGCCTGGTCCTTCTCGTTCTCTTTTTTATGCGTTCATTTATGGAATTGCGCTAACATTTCCAATTTTATTTATGCAACATGTTTTTGAAGTCGAAGAAGTATTTACAAACGATTGGATACGCGACGTAATCTTTACAAGTGCGATTGAAGAGTTTTTTAAATGGTTTATTTTATTTATTGCAATTTATCGTCATGCAGAGTTCCACGATCCATACGATGGGATTTTATATGGTACGAGTATTTCATTAGGTTTTGCGACGATGGAAAATATTTTATATTTGTTAACTTTTGGAGTCGAAACTGCGATCATCCGAGCGATATTACCAGTAGCGAGTCATGCATTATTTGGTGTCGTAATGGGCTATTATTTCGGGCGTGCTCGGTTCACTAAAAGTATAAAAGAAAAACGAGTATTTGCATTACTCGCTCTATCGATTCCATTTCTTTTACATAGCTTCTACAACAGTATTTTTCTTATTGAGGACTTCTGGGGCTATATTATAGGTCCATTTATGCTATTCTTATGGTGGTACGGCTTAAAGAAAGTAAAAAATGCCCACGTAGTTTCGTTGGAAACTTACGAAAACTATCATTAATCCGATACATAATGAATAGAAAGACTCAATTAGGAAGGTGAGGAGATTAAATGAAGCTAGAAATAGGGGCAAAAGTTTATTTGTATGATCAATTAGAAGAAACAGAATGTCGAAGTCAAGTGTTAGATTTTAATGAAGACCATATATATATTGCTTATCCTGTCGATATAGAAACAGACCGAACAAAAATAATTGCAATTGGTGAAGAGTTTCGAGTGAGCTTTGTAGATGCGACGAATGTTGTTTACTCTTTCCCAACGAAAGTGATTGGTAAAAGCCATACGACAATCCCGGCATTACAACTTGAATACCCTGAAGAAGAAACGATTAAAAAGATTCAAAGAAGAGAATATGTTCGAGTAGAAACGCCGGTTGATGTGGCATTGGTATTAGATAGTGGGGAAAAATATCAACTCGTCACTCATGATATTAGTGCCGGAGGTGTAGCGCTTTATACAGGTGATGAAAAAATAGATGTCGAAGAGGGAGAAGAAGTAGCAGCAACTGTTGTTCTTCCTTTTCGGGATCAATCGATCGTTCATGAGAAAGTGACGGCAAAAGTCATTCGTCAATTTGAAAAAGACAGTCGTCCAATGCTTGCTCTTCAGTTTGTTGAGCTGTCTGATCCATTTCAAGGGGAGCTCGTCCGTTTTTGTTTTGAACGTCAACTACAACGACGTCGGGAGGAAAAGGGGTACTTAAATGAATAGGAGGGATTGCAATGAAACGAGCAGTAATTGCAATTGATGGACCTGCAGCAGCAGGAAAAAGTACAATCGCGCGTAAAGTCGCACAACAATTAGGGTACACATATATTGATACAGGAGCGATGTATCGAGCAGTCACTTTACAAGCATTAAAAAAAGGGATTTCTTTACAACGAGAAGAAGATTTACAACAGCTTCTTCAAGAGATGAAACTACGTTTACAACCAGAAGAAAATATGCAACGAGTGTTTATTGATGATGAGGACGTAACAGAAGCTTTACGTTCATCTGAAGTAACAAATGCAGTATCTACTGTTGCTCAATATTCCAAAGTACGTGAAATTATGGTCGATAAACAACGAGAACTTGCTTCTTGTGGTGGAGTCGTTATGGATGGTCGTGATATCGGTACGGAAGTATTGCCAAATGCAGATATTAAAATTTTTATGACAGCATCCGTTGAAGAAAGAGCAGAGCGCCGTTATTTAGAAAATCAATCGAGAGGGATCGATACACCGTTAGAAGACCTACAAAAAGAAATTGCAGCACGTGATGCACAAGATATGAACCGAGAAGTATCACCCTTACGTCAAGCAGATGATGCGACACTCATTGATACGACAGGACAATCGATTGAAGAGATTACAGAGAAAATTGTACAGATGACGAAGGAGTTAGAAGTATAATGGATATTTATCCAATTGGTCGCGGAATTGTCGGTGCCATTTTAAAGCCCCTTTACCGTATTCAAGTCATTGGAAAAGAAAATATTCCATCGACAGGTGGAGCTTTACTTTGTGCAAATCACATTCACTATTTAGATCCACCCGTCCTCGGTATCACAAGTCCTCGTCCTGTTCATTTTATGGCGAAAAAAGAGTTATTCGAACAACCTATTTTAAAACATTTATTACCTAAATTTCATGCATTTCCAGTTAATCGTGGAAAAGTTGACCGAACAGCGTTTAAAACAGCGTTAAAACGGTTAAAAGAAGGAGAGGTCGTCGGAATCTTTCCAGAAGGTACGCGAAGTACAGATGGGAATTTGCGAAAAGGATTAGCAGGTGCAGGTTTTTTCGCCTTAAAAGGAGGCGTTGACGTCGTTCCGTGTGCAATCATTAGTGACTATAAAATCGGAAGACCAACAAAAGTCGTGTACGGAGAGCCGATTTCGATGGAGCCGTTTCGTGAGAAAAAAGCATCTGCTCAAGAGGTAAGTGACTTTATTATGGAGAAAATTGGCGAATTAAAGAAGAAACATGAAAAATAATTTCGTGAAATAAGTGTAAACTTTTGTCTTTACTCGCAAATTCACATAAGATAGTAAGTAGGATTAGATATAGAGGAGGACTACATATGACTGAAGATATGAATGTTAATGAGCAAGCAATGACTCTTCAAGAAGGAGACACAGTAAAAGGTACTGTGAAAACGATTGAAGAGAAAGCGGTAGAGGTGACACTTGAAGGTACTGACCACGTAGGGATTATCCCGATCAGTGAGTTGTCAAGTCTACACATTGAACAAGCATCGGATGCAGTAGCAGAAGGTGAAGAGCTTGAACTCGTCGTTACGAAAGTAGAAGAGGAGCAAGGGCAATACATCTTATCAAAGCGCCAAGTCGATGCTGAAAAAGCTTGGGAAGAGTTACGAACGAAATTTGAAAATGACGAAATTATCGAAACAGAAGTAAAAGATGTTGTCAAAGGTGGACTCGTCGTAGACTTAGGTGTACGCGGCTTCATTCCTGCATCACTCGTTGAAGATTATTTCGTAGAGTCATTTGAAGATTACAAAGGTCGCACAATGAAATTCAAAATTGTGGAAATGGACCCTGAACAAAACCGTTTAATTTTATCACACCGTATTATTGTAGAAGAAGAGAAAGCACAACAAAAACAAGAAGTACTCGAACAGTTAGAAGCTGGACAAGTCATTGAAGATGCTGTCGTCCAACGTCTTGCATCATTCGGTGCTTTCGTCGATGTTGGCGGTGTTGACGGACTCGTTCACATTTCTGAAATTGCGCACGAACACGTAGAAGAAGTATCTGACAAATTATCAGAAGGTGACAAAGTAAATGTGAAAGTACTTTCTGTCGACCCAGAAGAAGAACGTATTTCACTTTCAATTAAAGAAACACTACCAGGGCCATGGGAAAACATCGAAGAGAAAATTTCAGAAGGCGACGTTCTCGATGGAGAAGTAAAACGTATCGTAGAGTACGGAGCATTCGTTGAAGTTCTTCCAGGAGTTGAAGGACTCGTTCACATTTCACGCATCGCACACGAACATATTGAATCACCAGAAGAAAAAATTTCAGAAGGTGAAAAAATTCAAGTGAAAGTGTTAGATGTGAATCCAGAAGAAGAACGTCTTTCATTAAGTATTAAAGATTTACTCGAAAAGCCAGAAACAGAAGCGCCGAAAAAAGAGCCTGTACAACAAGCAGCACCAGTTGTAGAAGAAGAATCAACAGGATTTTCACTCGGTGAAATGTTAGATGCAGAAGAGTTAAAAAAGCTTTCTGAAGAATAATTCATTCAAAAAAAGAAGTTTTCAGAGGTGAGAGCGACAATCATTGCTCTCACCTTTTTCAATGTTTCTTGAAAAAGCACGTAGAAGGTGCTAACTTAACAAAAAGGGTATTTTTCATTATGATAATGAAACGGAACGAACTCTTTATATAAAAATGAAGTTTTTGTTGAAGGAAGGAAGGCGAACAATATGCAACAATTACCAGTAATCGCCATTGTGGGACGTCCGAATATTGGAAAGTCTACAGTGTTTAATCGAATCGTTGGAGAACGAGTATCGATTGTAGAAGATACACCAGGAGTAACACGTGATCGAATTTATGGACGTGGAGAATGGTTAACTCATGAGTTTCAACTGATCGATACCGGTGGGATTGAAATAAGTGATGAACCATTTCTCGAACAAATTAAAATGCAAGCAGAAATTGCAATTGAAGAAGCAGATGTCATTTTATTTTTGACGAACGGTCGAGAAGGTGTAACAGATACAGATGAAGAAATTGCAAAAATGTTATATCGAACGAAAAAACCAGTCGTACTAGGTGTCAACAAAGTCGACTACCCTGAAATGAACGATGTCATTTATGATTTTTATTCACTCGGTTTCGGTGATCCGTACCCTGTTTCAGGTTCACACGGACGAGGAACAGGAGATTTACTCGATGCACTCGTCGATCAATTCCCGAAAGAAGATGCGACAGTCATTGAAGAAGATACGATTCATTTTTCTTTAATCGGCCGCCCGAATGTAGGAAAGTCTTCTTTAGTAAACGCACTTGTTGGAGAAGAACGAGCAATCGTTAGCAATCAGGCAGGAACGACGACAGATGCGACAGATACACCGTTTGAATATGAAGGTCAGAAATATAAAATTATCGACACAGCAGGAATGCGTCGAAAAGGAAAAGTGTACGAGAAGGTTGAAAAGTATAGTGTACTTCGTGCGCATCGAGCGATTGAACGAAGCGATGTCGTTTTAATTGTGCTCGATGGGGAAGAAGGAATACGTGAGCAAGATAAACGCGTTGCAGGAATTGCAGAAGAAGCAGGAAAAGGCGTTATTTTTATTGTGAATAAATGGGATGCGGTTGAAAAAGATACGAAGACGATGGATGAGTTTATTAAACTCATTCGTTATCATTTTGCCTTTTTAGAATACGCCCCTATTTTATTCGTTTCAGCAAAAACAGGGCAACGTGTCAAAGAAATATATGATCTCGTTCGCCACGTTGCAGAAAAACATGCGTTACGTGTTCAATCGAGCGTATTAAATGATGTCATGAGCGATGCCTTTGCACGTAATCCTGCCCCGAACGATAGAGGCCGACGTTTGAAAATTTACTACGTGACACAAGTGGCGACAAAGCCGCCGACATTTGTCGTTTTTGTGAACGACCCGCAACTCATGCATTTTTCATATGAGCGATTTATTTTAAATACATTACGTGAAGCGTTTGGATTTGAAGGAACACCGATCCGATTAATTAAACGTGCACGAAATTAAAAGGAGTCGATGAACAATGGATAAAAAAGTAGCTGTCATCGGAGCAGGAAGCTGGGGAACAGCGATTGCTTTTGTGTTGGCAGACAATGGACACGAGACAATGCTTTGGGCGCGACGAGAAGAACAAGTAGTAGAAGTAAATCAACATTCGACGAATCAAAGGTATTTACCGGATGTGTCATTACCTCAAACATTACGTGCCACTTCTTCTTTAGAAGAGGCGGTGAACGGTGCCGATATGATTGTTCTTGCTGTACCGACTGTCGCCATTCGTGAAGTAGCCCGTGATATAGCTTCTTATCTTGATGAACCGCAACTTTTCGTCCATGTTTCAAAAGGGATTGAACCAGGAAGTTTAAAACGTATCTCTGAAATGATGGAAGAAGAAATTCCAGCATCGAAACGACGAGCAATTGTTGCTCTGTCAGGTCCGAGTCATGCAGAAGAAGTTGTCAAACGTCAGCCGACAACGGTTACTGCTGCATCGATTGACCATACTGCAGCGAAAGCAGTTCAAGATTTCTTTATGAATAACTATTTCCGCGTTTATACGAATGAAGATATCGTCGGTGTAGAGCTCGGTGGCGCTTTAAAAAATGTCATTGCACTAGGAGCAGGAGCAACGGATGGTATTGGATATGGAGATAATGCAAAAGCTGCACTTATTACGCGTGGACTTGCAGAGATCACTCGTTTAGGTGTTGCGATGGGTGCTCATCCGCTTACGTTTTCAGGATTGTCAGGACTTGGTGATTTAATTGTTACGTGTACGAGTGAGCATTCACGCAACTGGCGCGCAGGTAATCGACTCGGCCAAGGTCAAACGTTAGAAGAAGTTACTGAAGGAATGGGCATGGTCATTGAAGGCGTTCGGACGACGAAAGCAGCATTTGAACTTGCTGAGAAATATAATGTGTCGATGCCGATTACTTCAGCGATTTATCACGTCTTATTCCGAGAAGTGACACCGAAAGAAGCGGTCGACCGCTTAATGGAACGCGATAAAAAAGAAGAAGTGACTGGAATCTTAGAGAAAAAAGAGTAAAACGAGGGCAATACCTTTCAGATAATGGTAGTTTTTCGTATTTTTAGAAGAGTTTCAAAAAATGTTTGAAAAAAGGCTATAAATATTGTTGCGTCGCGTTTTGTCATGTGTTACTCTTTGTACAGTGTTCGATGTTAGGACAATTAGAAGGAGGTGCTCAAATGAACAAAACAGAATTAGTTGCAGCAGTAGCTGAAAAAACAGAACTTACGAAAAAAGATGCAACGAAAGCGGTTGAAGCAGTATTCGATACGATTCAAGAAACACTTGCTAATGGCGAGAAAGTTCAGTTAATCGGATTCGGAAACTTCGAAGTTCGCGATCGTGCAGCTCGTAAAGGTCGTAACCCACAAACTGGGGAAGAGATCGAAATTCCAGCAAGCAAAGTACCAGCTTTCAAAGCGGGAAAAGCACTCAAAGAAGCTGTGAAAAACTAACGAAGATTGTGAAAGCTTATCGAATGTTCTCTCATGAATTGAGACGAATTGTTTGATAAGCTTTTTTAATGCTAAAAATGATACGTTCGCATTGTACGTTTCTTAAAAACTATGCTACTATTTTGAAGGAATCAAACTTTACGATTACTTTCAAAATGAAGGGAAGTTATTATAAATGGAAGAAAAAGATTTAAAGAAAATTGAAGAAGCGGTGACGATGATTTTAGAAGCGGTAGGAGAAGATCCTACACGTGAAGGATTGCTCGATACACCGAAACGAGTAGCGAAAATGTATCGCGAAGTATTTTCTGGTTTAGATGAAGATCCACGCCAGTTTTTTGAAACCGTTTTTGAAGAAAGTCATGAAGAAGTCGTATTAGTAAAAGATATTACGTTCCATTCAATGTGTGAACATCATTTAGTGCCATTTTTCGGTAAAGCACATGTTGCTTACATTCCACAAGATGGTCGAGTAGCTGGGTTAAGTAAATTAGCACGCGCCGTAGAAGTAACATCTCGTCGACCACAACTTCAAGAGCGTATTACAGCGACAGTTGCAGATGCAATTGATGAAATGCTACAACCAAAAGGAGTTTACGTGATCGTAGAGGCTGAACATATGTGTATGACGATGCGCGGTATTCGAAAACCAGGAGCGACGACAGTAACGACAGCAGCGCGCGGTGTGTTTGAGACAGATGATGCAAAACGAGCAGAAATTCACCGCTTCATCCGTGAGTAAGCAGAGCAATATGTTACAATAATTTTGTATGCTATGATAAAACGGAGATAAGATAGGAGAAGGATAAGATGACTCAACTAGATTTTGTAATCATTAAAGCTTTAGAAGATGGTGTCAACGTCATCGGTCTTACACGAGGCGATGCGACGAAGTTTCACCATACAGAAAAGCTCGATGCGGGAGAAGTTATGATTGCGCAATTTACAGAAAATACATCTGCGATGAAAATTCGCGGAAGAGCTGAAATTACTTCTGCACACGGCAAAGCGATTAGTGGAGATCATAACGACTAAAAAAGAATGGAGAACGATGTATGGAACGTCAAATTAACGATCAAATTGACCGATATTTAGCAGATGTTCAGCAAGCGATTTATGAGCCGACACTCGTTCGTGAACTTTCTGACATTCCGCTTATTTCACGCGAGGAAGCTTTTTTTATTCTTCTTCCATTTTTAAATGGAGCTGAACAAACAGAAGAAACTTATCAAGCTGCCATCGCATTAGGTGCTGTTTTTTCAGCTTTACATGCGCACGGTCGAGTTGATTTACACGATAGTTCATCAACGGAGCAACAATTGACAGTATTAGCAGGTGACCACTACAGTGGTATTCATTATCGTCTGCTCGCTAATCTTCAGTCGTTTCCTTTCATTCGAGCATTATCAAAAGCAATTGCTCGTTCGAATGAAGAGAAAACAGAATTGTTTTTTCACGTACCTCAAACGCCTGAAGAGTGGCAAAAAAGTATGTTAATGAGCGATGTAGCATTAATTACGACGTATTACGACGTCTTTGGTTTTGAAGAGTATACAGAATATGCGGAGTATGTCCTCCCTTATCATTATGCGACAGAACGATTGCAAAACGAGCAGATTTCCTCAGATTTACGTAGGCAACTACAGACATATTTGAGGTCGAAAGTAGAGAAAGTGATAACTGTAAATCGAGCATCGTTGAATGAATCACTTTTACAAGTGATAACGAAGCGTCTAATGAAGTAGGAAGGTGAACGCATTGGTACCAAACCAAAAACATGTCCATCAAGTATTTGAAAATATTTCAACCGATTATGATAAGATGAATTCAGTCATTAGTTTTAATCAACATAAATCGTGGAGAAATGATATGATGGAGCAAATGAATGTCCAGGAAAATGCTGCCGTTTTAGATGTATGTTGCGGTACTGCAGACTGGACAGTAGCATTAGCAGAAGAAGTCGGCCCGAAAGGACAAGTCATTGGGTTAGACTTTAGTGAAAGTATGTTAGAAGCAGCGACTGATAAAGTTGCTCCTTACGAACAAGTCGAGTTAGTGCAAGGAGACGCGATGAATTTGCCGTTTCCAGACAATAGTTTTGATTACGTGACGATAGGTTTCGGTCTTCGGAATATTCGTGATTATCGTCAAGCGCTACGAGAAATGCACCGAGTATTAAAGCCAGGTGGAATGTTTGCATCATTAGAAACGTCACAACCTGAATCGCCGATGTTTCGTGTCGCTTTTCGTTTATATTTTAAATATATTATGCCACTTTGTGGTGCGATTTTATCGAAACATTATAAAGAGTATAGTTGGCTCGAACAATCAGCGAAAGAATTTCCTGGTAAAAAGCAATTAGCGAAAGAATTACGAGCAATCGGTTTTGAAGATATTTTCTTTAAAGGCTATACAGGAAGTGTTGCAGCAGGACATATCGGTTTTAAAGCGGAATAAATGTAGGGGAAGGGAATCGTTTTGCGAAAAATACAATTGATGTCATTTTATAAAAGTTTTCGGAAAGAATTACATACGATCGAAAAAGAATTAGAGCGTTCACTTGAATCAAATTCCCCTGTCATTCAAGAAGCATCTATTCATTTATTGAAAGCAGGAGGAAAACGAATTCGCCCAATTTTCGTTATTTTATCTGCTCATTTCGGTCCGACGTATAATCAAAAAGAAGTTGCGAAAGTAGCCGTTTCTTTAGAGCTTATACATATGGCTTCTCTCGTGCATGATGATGTAATTGATCATTCGGATATGAGAAGAGGAAATCCGACAGTCCGCGCTCAATGGAACAATCAAGTCGCGATGTATACAGGGGACTTTATTTTTTCGCGCGCGCTCTCGTCAATCGGCAATATTGAAATGAAAGAAATGCATGAACGTTTAGCACATACGATGCTAGAAATTTGTAAAGGCGAAATTATCCAAATTGA
>JASKZX010000080.1 GCA_030147435.1 Savagea sp.
TTATTACTCGTACCATTTACGATGTACGTTGAATGGTTATCAGGAATTTTAAGTTTAGAACCGAAAATGCAAATCGCATTCGCTCACGGATCGTTTAACATTGCGAACACGATTATTCAATTTCCATTGATTGGTGCATGGGCATATCTTGTGACGAAAATGATTCCAGGCGAAGATGTATTGATTGAATATCGTCCGAAACATTTAGATCCACGTTTTATTGAACAATCACCATCAGTAGCGATTGGACAAGCAAAAGAAGAAGTCATTCGCACAGGGCAGTTTGCAGTGCAAGGGTTAGAAGAAACATTTAAATACCTTGAGACAGGCGATAAAAAGCATGCGGAAACGGCCTATCAAATTGAAGATGCGATCAACAATTTAGATAAAGAAATTACGAATTATTTAGTATCGATTTCTTCAATGAGTATTTCACCGATTGAATCGAATCGTCACGTGATGCTTATGGATAGTATCCGTGATATTGAACGAATCGGGGATCACTTTGAAAATATCGTTGAGCTAACAGATGTACAACGTTTGAATCGTTTAACGTTAACAGAGGAAGCTTTCGGAGATTTAACGAAAATGTTTACGTTAACGATAGAAACAGTAGACAAAGCGATTCAAGCATTAAATACGAATGATAAAGAATTAGCACGTGAAGTTGCCGAGCAAGAAGATTTAATCGATAAAATGGAAAGAAAATATCGTAAACGTCACATTTTACGATTGAATCAAGGAACATGTTCTGCTCAAGCAGGGATAGTGTTCGTCGATGTCATTTCTAACTTAGAACGAATTGGCGATCACGCAGTAAACATTGCAGAGGCAGTCCTTGGCGAACGTGATTAAAAATAAACAGTAAACTGCTTTCTTTTCAAGAGAGCAGTTTTTTTGTTTCAATTTTAAAAAAGAGGGAAAAGATTAAATGAAGGCAAACCTTTTCAATGATAGAAAAGGGAGGAATAGGAAATACCACCTAGTGAATGCGTAAATGATGCAAAAAAGTACAGAAGTATGAGACGTTTTCATTGAAGCATGTTCACGAATTTGATACAGTTTAACGTGTAGGAAGAAATTATTGAATCATTTAGGGAGGAATTTATTTATGACTTACAAATTACCAGAATTACCATACGCATACGATGCGTTAGAACCACACATTGACAAAATGACAATGGAAATCCACCACACAAAACACCACAACACATACGTTACAAACTTAAACAAAGCGTTAGAAGGTCACGAGGACCTCGTAGGCGACAAAACTGTTGAAGAGTTAATTTCAAACATGGATGCTATTCCAGAAGAAATCCGCACAGCAGTACGTAACAACGGTGGCGGACATGCGAACCACTCAATGTTCTGGGAAATTTTATCAGCTGACGGAGGCGGAAAACCAGAAGGTAAACTCGCTGAAGCAATTGATAAAAAATTCGGTAGCTTTGAGAAATTCCAAGAGGAATTCGCAGCAGCTGCAGCAGGACGTTTCGGTTCAGGTTGGGCATGGGTAATCGCTAAAGATGGCGAAGTAGACATCATGAGCACACCAAACCAAGACTCACCAATCATGGAAGGTAAAACACCAATCATGGGACTTGACGTTTGGGAGCACGCATACTACTTAAAATACCAAAACCGTCGTCCAGAGTACATTAATGCATTCTGGAACGTTGTAGACTGGAAAGAAGTCGCAAAACGTTTCGAAAACGCGTAATTTATTCGTATGAAACTTAGCACATACCTATTTCGTCTAGGTATGTGCTACTTTTTTGTTTTTCTTTCATTAAAGAAAGGTAAAGAAAAAAGTAAATGTGCGAAAGAAAAGATTGCTTTTTCGTAAGCATCTATTCATGATAGAATGAGAAGAGAAAGAGAGGGAGAAGATGTGCGGAAGCAACCTGTGAAAGTAGATCAAGTGCGAAAAAATGATCAGCGAAATATGTTTAATCGTTTAAACTTTTTATTTTTTGCGATTTTTATCGGATTCGCTGTATTAATTTTACGACTTGGTTACTTACAAATTGTAAAAGGCGAAGAATTTGCAATGGAAATTGCTAAAACCGACGAAGTTACTGTGAGTACGAATGTTCCTCGCGGTCGTATTTACGATCGAATGGGTCGGATTTTAGTCGATAATGAGCCTCAAAACTCAATAGAATATGTAAAATCTGAGCAAACGAAACCTCGCGGGACACGTGAAGGTGAAAAAGGGATGTTAGAGATTGCAGAAGATTTAGCAAAACTGATTGAAAAAGATACGAAGCGTGTCACGATTGGAGATAAGCGTGATTTTTGGATTTTATTAAATCCAGAAAAAGCAAAAGAAAAAGTGCCACAAGAAGAAGCACAAAAGATTTATAGTGATGAAACGTTAGAAGAGGGAGAAGCCGACCGTATTATTAACCAAATGACTCGAGATCGCATTACGGATGAAGAACTGAATTCATTTACGGATGAAGAGTTAAAAGTGTTAGCGATTTATCGAGAAATGATGTCAGGATATGCATACTCTCCTCAAGTCGTTAAAAGTGGTGATGTAACAGATGAAGAGTTCGCACTCGTTTCAGAGCGTTTAAGTGAATTGCCTGGAGTGAATACATCAACTGCTTGGGAACGAAAACGTTTATCGAAAAGTACAGTACTCGGTTCGACGACGAATCAGCTAGAAGGAGTGCCTCGCTCACATTTAGATTACTTTATGGCTCGAGGATATTCTCGTAATGATAGTGTCGGCCGAAGTTATTTAGAACAATATTATGAACCGTTACTCGCCGGTCAAAAAAATGTCTTTACTAATATTAAGGATCGAACAGGCCGCGTCGTAGAAAAGAAAATACTTCACGAAGGAATTCCTGGGCGTGATCTCGTTTTATCTGTTGATCGTGAATTAGAGTTAAAGCTTGAAAAAATTGTAGAGCAGAAGTTGTTACAATTAAAAGCAAGTCCAAGTGCAGGGGCTCTTGACCAAGCATTCGTCGTTATGATGGATCCGAACAATGGAGAAATTTTATCATTAGTAGGAAAGCAACTTGTCCGCGATCAAGAAAAGGGCGGTTGGAAAGTACTCGATTATGCATTTGGTACATTTACGACATCGTATGAAATGGGTTCTACTGTAAAGCTTGCAACGATTTTAACAGGTTACAATGAAGGGGTTTTACAAGTAGGAGAAACGAAAGTTGACCAACCGTTAAACGTTGGGGGAACAAGAAAACGTTCATTATTCAACCCGAGTGGTGTCGTGCCATTAAATGATATCCAAGCGATTGGTCGTTCATCAAACGTTTATATGTTCCGTATAGCTTTCTCTTTAGGAGGAGGTCATTATGTTCCAGGACGTGCAATGCATATTGATCCGAAAGCTTTCGATGTCTTCCGAAATAACTTTGCGCAATTTGGACTTGGCGTAAGTACAGGAATTGACTTACCAAGCGAAGCGACAGGAGTCAAAGGAACAGATACACGAACAGGGAAGTTGATGGACTATTCGATCGGACAATTTGATACGTATACCGCATTACAAATGGCGCAATACGTAGCAACGATTGCAAACGATGGGTATCGTGTTGCACCTCGAATGGTGAAACAAATTCGAGAGCCATCTCCAGATGGTGAACATTTAGGTCCACTTATTCAAGAAACAGATATTCGCGTATTGAACCGATTAAATAATACGGACCGAGAAATTGAACAAGTGAAAAAAGGAATGGAATATGTGTATTACGGGCCGAATGGGACAGCTCGAAAAGTGTTAGAAGGTGCAGACTTTACTGCAGCAGGAAAAACAGGTACAGCAGAGTCCTTTAAAGATGGGCAAGGAACAATTAGCTTATCTCACGTCGGTTATGCACCGAAGGATAATCCTGAAGTTGCTTATGCAGTAGTCGTACCGCACGTATCGACGAGTGCCTATAGCTACCCACCGGCAGCTAATGATCTCGTACGTGCCTCTTTAGATGCATATTTCAGCTTGAAAAAAGAGCGTCATGAAAAAGGAATTGCTACAGATACTGGTGAAAAAGTATTACCACCGTTAGAATCAGAAGAAGATAAAGAGAAAGAAAAAGAATAAAAGTAGCCGACGAACAATAGACGAAATAAAACCCAACATCTGAAAGAAAGATGTTGGGTTTTTGTTACCTTTATTATATTTTAGTTAGAAGTTTTTTTAGTAATCGTATCTGCAATTTGTTGAAATGTCATTTTTTCATCGATTTCATATTCACCAATTTTAATTTTACTTGCATATCCTGTTTCAACGAGAAAGTCATTAAATGCTTTGGCATTATCAATGATCTTCGCTTCTTCTAAACTGTTGGCGACTGTCACTGAATCTGAACCTTCTTCAATAGCAATGACCGTTTTAATCGTCGCTTTCGGCTTTTCGTTCGTTTGTTCGCTCGTTTCATCTTCCTCTTTTGTTACTTCTTTTGCTTCTTTTTCGAGTTGTTTCACTTTTTGTTGAAGTTTTTTATTTTCTTTTTCTAAAGCTGTCACTTCTTTTTTGAGTGTTTGATCATGTTCACTAGAGACAGGGAAAAAGAAAAGTGTGATACCTGTTAGTAAAAGACTAGCGCCGATCACTTGAAGTACGTAACGCATATTACTTTTTCACTCCTTCAGAAACGAGCACTTGAATGACTTCTGCTTCTGAAAGAGAAGCGCGTTTTGCAATTTCTGTCGTATCGTATCCTTGTTTATATAATGCGAGAATTTGATTGATAATAATTGCATGAACTGGTTGTTGCGTTCGTTGTTGCTGTTTTTTTGCTTGTTGTACAAACTGAGGCGGTTGACTTGATATGAAAAGTTCCTCTTCTATTTTTTTTACTCGCTGCTTTAAATCGTTCGTATCTTTATGTAAACTGATTGAAATTTGTTCTACTCGTTCGTCTAATTTTTTATTAGTAGGTGAAAGGAAGAGCGAGAGAAATAGAAGAAAAACACCGATAACGATAAAAACGATAGGTGTTGTCATAAAAATCCCTACTTTCTAGTTTGATTGTAGTTCTATTGTATCGTATCATAGTAAGAAAAGTGAAGTTTTTTTTGATGGAACTATTGGATAAAGGCAATAGATATGCTATAATTTAAAAGTCGTATAAATCATGCTCAAATCAAAAAAATTTTATCAAATTGAGTAGGAGGGGAACGAAGATGCGCGTAAACGTAACACTCGCTTGCACAGAATGTGGAGAGCGTAACTATATTACTACTAAAAACAAACGTAATAACCCAGATCGTATTGAGATGACAAAACATTGCTCACGTGATAACAAACATACATTACACCGTGAGACAAAATAATTAAAAAAAGACCAAAACTTCTGAAAGGGGTTTTGGTCTTTTCTTTCGTATATTATAAAGATGAGAGGGCGAGTCAGTATGTCAAAAGCAATTCGTCGTAAAGAAATGTTACAACGTTTGAAGCGGATGTCGAAAGAAACGTATCGAGCACGATCAGAGTCGATTATTCAACGTTTTGTCATTTCTCGGTTGTTTCGGCAGGCAGAGACAATCGGAGTGACGATTTCACGTTTTCCTGAAGTACGTACAATGAGTTTAATTGAAGAAGCATGGCGTGCTGGGAAAAAAGTTGTCGTACCAAGATGTAACATAGAAACAAAAGAGATGACGTTTCGGGAAATAATGAGCTATGATGAATTAGAAGTCGTTTCTTCCGGATTGTATGAACCGAAAGAAAACGAAACGGAAGTAGTAGAAAAAGAAGAAATCGATCTCCTCGTTGTGCCAGGAGTCATTTACTCAAATGAAGGTTACCGAATAGGGTTTGGTGGCGGCTATTATGATCGTTATTTAAAAGATTATAATGGTCGAACTGTATCCCTTGCTTTTACTGAACAAACAGGTCAAGTCGTCCCGGTAGAATCTCACGACTTACCTGTTCAATATATTATTAGTGATACACAAACGATTAATTGTCAGGAGTGATGAGATGGAAAAAAAGATGGAGATTACTGAAGTCTACGAAGTGATTGATATTTTGAAGCAGTTCGGGATCTATATTTATACGGGACATCGATATTCTGACTATATTTTAATTCAGATGGAATTAGAAGAGTTGTATAAGAGCGGTGTCATTCCGCAGCGGACCTATTTAGAAAGTATGGTCGTAATGAACCGGAATATTGCAAAATTAAAAAATAAACAAGAAATTCGAGAGAAGTTCCTGTAGTTTTTGAAGAAAATGCAACTTTTTCTATTCTAAATCGTATATAATGAAAGAGTGCGACTACGTTTGCACATTTGATTGAAAGGGAGAGGTGGAATGAAGAATTTGAAGTGGCCGAAACATTCCGTGCTCATCGTTGCAGTAATAGCAACATGGCTCACTACATATTTTAGTTATGTAACGAGCTTTAATATGAAAATTGAAAATGGGATGCAAGAGTTTATATTATTTATAAACCCTTTAAGCTTCTTATTAATTATTTATGGTTTATCACTTTTTATGAAAACTGAAAAAGCGAAAAATCGATATATTTTAACCGTTAGTATTCTCACATCTATTATCATTTTTGCAAACGCAGTTTTCTATCGTTTCTTTAATGATTTCATTACGTTACCGTTACTTTTCCAAACGAGTAACTTTAAAGATTTAACATCTTCGACTTTAGCGAGTATTCATTGGTCGGATATTTTCTTCTTTACAGACGTTGTGATTATTTATTTAGCGATGCGATACATTCCAAAACGTCAAGAAGAAGCGATGCATGCGCGTCGCCATTCGATCGGTCGAAAGCTTTACTTCGTTTTAAGTGCGATGTTACTCATGGTGAACTTAGGTTTAGCAGAGACAGAACGTCCGCAATTATTATCGCGTAGTTTTGACCGAGAGTTACTTGTGAAAAATATCGGTGCATACAATTATCACTTATACGACATTTTCATTCAGTCAAAGTCTCACGCTCAACGTGTGCTTGCAGACGGTAGTGAACTTGCAGCGATTGAAAACTATGTCAATGCAAAGTATGCAGAACCGAATGATGAGATGTATGGAATTGCAAAAGATAAAAATATTATTTTAGTAACTTTAGAGTCGTTACAAACATTCGTCATTAACAATGACATGTTAGGACATGAAGTGACACCATTTTTAAATGAGTTAACACGGGATAAAGATACATTGTATTATTCAAACTTTTATCACCAAACGGGATTAGGGAAAACGTCAGACTCTGAGTTTATCGTAGAAAATGGATTGTATCCACGCGATGGAAGTGCGGTTTTCTTCACACATAGTGGAAATACGTATAACTCGATGGCTCACCAGTTTGCAAAAGAAGGGTACTTCACAAATGTCATGCACCCGAATAACCGCAGTTTCTGGAACCGAGACATTATGTATCAAGCATTAGGCATTGAAGAGTTTTTTGACGTAGAAAGTTATGAGATTGGTGAAGGAGATGCAGTGAACTGGGGAATGAAAGATATCCCATTCCTTGATCAATCTGTTGATATTATGAAAGAGTTACCACAACCATTTTATACACGTATGATTTTATTAACGAACCATCACCCATTCACTTTAGATGAAGAAGATATGATGATTCCACAATACAATTCAAACTCACGTACATTGAATCGTTATTTCCAAACAGTTCGTTATATGGATGAAGCGATCCGTTTGTTCTTTGAAGACTTGAAAGAAAGCGGTCTTTACGAAGATTCGATCATTATTATGTACGGAGACCATTACGGAATTTCGGAAAACCATAATAAAGCGATGGGCATGTATTTAGATAAAGAGATTACACCGTACGATAATGCGCTTTTACAAAAAGTGCCGTTATTTATTCATATTCCTGGATACGGTGAAGGAAAAGAAGTGGATCGTCTTGCAGGACAATTAGATATTCGTCCAACAGTTCTTCATATGGCAGGAATTGATACGAAAGGCCATATTGAATTTGGTCAAGATTTATTCTCGAAAGATCACGAAGAGTTCGTCATTTTCCGTGACGGTCGTTTCGTGACACCAGATAGCGTTTATGCAGAAGAAAAATGTTACGATGCAGAAACAGGCGAGAGAAAATCAATGGATGATTGCACTCCTTATTTAGAGCGTGCAACAGAAGAACTTGAATATTCTGAGATGATCATTAACGGAGACTTATTACGTTTCCATGATAAAGATGGTCGCATCGAAGAGATGAAAGATGTAAAAGATCATCAAATTAAAGAAGGTACACCTTCAGAACAATAATCAAAAAGCGTAATGGACAAAAATCGTTCATTACGCTTTTTTCTTGAAGAAAGGAGAACAATCGTGAAGCAATGGAGAGGAATTGTGATGCTCATCGTTTTTTCTTTATTTGCTCTCGGCTGCACACCAGAAAAAGAGCAAGTAGAAGAAAAGCCGATGAGTTTACAAGCAGTCCAAGAGAAAGAACAAGTACAAGAAGTTTTTGGATGGAAAGATACATATTCGCTTATTTATACTATCGGAGAGAAAGAGCAGCAAGTAAAAGTAGCGAACTTAAAAGAAGGAACGACGAAAGTAATTGCACGTTTTCCAGGATGGATACAATTTATTGATTATCATCCGAAAGCGCAACGATATACGATTCAATGGACGAAAGAAAGCGGAGAAAACTATATCGATGTGATAAATACGGACGGAGAGCTCGTAGAGTGGCTCCCATTTGAAGGTGACATGTTCGATATTCAGTGGCATCCGTCGATCCCTTCTCTTTGGTTAGTGACCAGTTTTAATGAAGCGTGGGAAGCAGATGTTTACTTATATAATAGTGAAGAAAAATACGGTACATATTTAGACGATGTCGCGCCGTTTGCCTTTTGGTATGTCGACGAAATTACTTACTTCAATGAGGGCCGTTTAACGGTCGGAGAAACATCGAAGAAAATAGTTGATGAACAAATAGAGCCCGTTCAGTTTTATCCATTGAAAGACCGATTACTCGGTGTATTTTATGAAGAGAAAAAGCTGTTATTTTATTGGTGGGATGAGCAACTAGAAAAGAAAAATGAATGGGAAGTAGCGGTGGCATTCGATGAATGGTCAGTTTCACCTCCTGTTGTTCGAGAAACGAAGGAAGAAGTTGAAATCTTTTTTGCGACGAGTGAAGAAGTGTTTTATCAATATACGATTGATAAAGGAACCGATGAGTTAAAAGTAGAAGAAGTTCAAAAACTTCCGTATGATTGTAATGAAAGCTACTGCTTACAGAGTGATCAACGAACGATTGATCCTTTTAATATGCGGTGGATCAAAGAGGAGGAATGAAAATGTTTCGAATTGATGGGTATCCGTTAGGACCTGTTCAAACGAACTGTTATTTTTTATACGATAGTGAAACGAAAGATTGTTTAATCGTAGACCCAGGTGAAGAAGGTGACGTCATTATTCAGCGGGTTCGTGAAAAAGGGTTAAAGCCACATGCGATTTTATTAACACATGCACATTTTGATCATATCGGTGCTGTCGATGACGTTCGCGACGCTTTTCATATACCGGTGTATCAACATGTTGAAGAGAAAGAATGGTTGCAAAATCCAGAATTAAATGGCTCAGCGAAATATTTTCAATTACCAGATGTCGCAGGGCGTCCAGCTGACCATTATATTGAAGAGGAAGGCACTTATACTGTAGGGCCATTCACTTTTGAAGTATTTCATACACCAGGACATTCCCCAGGAAGTGTTACTTATTACTTTGAACCGTTCAAAACAGCATTAGTTGGAGATGTGATTTTCCGTCAAAGTATCGGGCGAACAGACTTGATAGGGGGAAGTTTAGAGACATTATTATTATCGATCAAAAATCGGATTTTAACGTTACCGGAAGATACGGTTCTTTATCCTGGACATGGTGGTGCGACGACGCCAGCAGCGGAAAAAGTAGATAATCCATTTATTCGCGAATATTTATAAAAAAGAATAGTTATTTCTTTTAAGTTCTGAAAAAGGGTTCCCTTTTTTCAGAACTTTTTTTATGATGTGTTTGAAAGGAGGAGTGAAATGGTTGCAACGAATGTTGTTGAGGAGAAGTGTTCATCATTGCTAGAAGAAGCGATACGACAAAAAGCATCAGACATTCATTTCATTCCAAAAGGAAATGAATATACGATTCATTTGCAAAAGCATTATGAGTTGCATCCATATGCGACCTATCCTTTAGCGATGACAGAAAGGATGATCGCTTATTTTAAGTTTTTATCATCATTAGATATGAGTGATGTAATTACACCACAGAGTGGCTCTTTTCATCAACAGATTGCAAATGATATGTATTCATTCCGTGTTTCAACGATTCCTTCTTATTATCGAGAAAGTGTCGTCATTCGTATTCAAAAGCATAATGAAGTGATGACTTTGAAAGAACTAGCTAATGATGAACAGACGTATAAAAAATTAAAACGTTTGACAGAATATGAAGAAGGACTCGTTTTAGTGAACGGTCCAACAGGTTCAGGGAAAACGACGACTTTATACACTTTACTCGCTCATTGCGTATTTCACAATGAACGACATGTCATTACGTTAGAAGATCCTGTGGAGAACCCTCAAGAACATCTATTACAAGTGCAAGTGAATGAACGGGCAGGATTAACTTATGCAGCCGGTTTAAAAGCAGTATTGCGCCATTCGCCAAATGTCATTATGATCGGAGAAATAAGAGATGCGATGACAGCGAAAACAGCTGCTCGAGCAGCTTTGAGTGGTCATCTCGTCTTTTCGACAGTCCATGCGAAAGACCCTGAAGGAAGTCTCTATCGTTTGCTCGATTTAGATGTGACGTTTGAAGAGTTACAACAGACGGTCGTCGCTTTATTGTCACAACGCCTTCATGAAGAGAAAGGGAAACGTTACGCAACATTCCAAATTGCTCAAGGGGCAGCATTAAATCTTCTTTTTCAACAAATGGAAAGGAGAAGGTGAGATGAAAAGGAATGTTCGTTTTATTCAAGATGAGAAAACTTTACTCCTTCGGTTAGCGCAGTTACTAAAAGAAGGATGGACGTTACTAGACAGCTTAGAATTGTTACTGCCCCACTTTTCTCCACATGCTCATGAAGCTTTGACGATGACCGAAAATTTATTGAAAAAAGGAGAGCCATTAGCGGCTATTTTTTCAGCTCTCGGTTATGACGAGCATTATTTGCTTCCTTTAGCAAATGCAAAGTCACGTAAACAAATGATTCGAGGCCTTCAACAAGTTGCCCGCCAAATTGAAAGAAAAGAGACGTATCGTTATTTATTACGAAAAAGCTTTACGTACCCTCTCATTTTATTTTCTTTCCTCGTATTGTTCTTCGTATTATTTGAACTTCTTTTTATCCCTCATTTAGAAACGCTTTTTGCCAATCGGATAGAAGAGCGGACCGGTCTTGCTTATTGGTTACCTTATGTTGCGATTTATTGGCCCAAAATTTTTTTAGTGACGATTTTGCTCGTATTATTATTTGTTTTATTTACGTATCGTCGATATCGTCAGCTGCCGATCGATGAAAAGGTACGCCAGGCGTTACGGTGGCCATACGTATCTTTTTACGCGCAAGCGAGTTGGACATATCGCTTCGCATATTCATTAAGTCAGTTAACGGCAATTGGATGGACGGTTCAAGAAAGTGTTCAATTATTAATGAAGCAATCTTATGATCCATTTGTCGCTTATTTAGCAAAATGCGTCTATGTCGAATTACAAGAAGGACTTCCTTTAAATAAAGTGCTTACTCGTCAACCGTATTGGTTAGAAAGCTTTGGTCCGACGACCGCTCACGGTTTCGACCGCTCGATGTTGACAGAGGAACTAGCACTCTATGCTTCCTTACTAGAAGAAGAGATGAATGACTATATTTCTCAAAAATTAAAAATGATTCAGCCGTTTATGTTAGCGATTGTCGCAGGAACGATTATTTTGTTTTATTTATCGATGATGTTACCGATTTATCAAATGTTTCATTATTTGTAGGAGGGATACGATGAAAGAGAAAGGATTTACTCTCGTTGAAGTGATGTTTGTCATGATCATCGTCGTTATTTTACTTCTTATTACAATTCCGAACGTAGCTAAATATACAGGAACGGTCGATGAACGTGGATGTGATGGTTACGTCAAAATGGTCGAAGGGGCAATTGAAGCTTATCGTATTGAACATAAAAAAATGCCAACATCTATAGGAGAATTACAGCGGGCGAATTATTTAGGGAAAGAGTCGACATGTCCAGACGGTCGTAAAGTATCAATTTCAGATGGCAAAGTGAGCGTTCATGAGAAATGATCGAGGCTTTACCTTACTTGAAAGTATGCTCGCCCTTTCTTTATTAACGGTCGCTACCTTTTTTTCGTTTCAATTGCTACAAGCACTTCACCAAGAAACGACGGAAACATTATTTATTCAGCACCTCCAAATAGAATTAATGGTGCTACAAATGCAAGCGAAAGCGGAAAATAAAAATGTTACACTTTCATTTTTTAGTACGTATTATGAAAAAAGAGATGGCGATACGATGACACGATATGATTACCCGGAAAATATTCGCTATATGAACACGAGTAATATACAAACGATTAGTATGAACCCGAAAGGAAATATTCGGAAGTTCGGCACTCTTTATTTTAAAAGCGGCTTGAAAACGTATCGTCTCCGTTTACAAATAGGAAAAGGAAGACTTCTTTATGACGAATGAAAGAGGTTTTCTCGTCATTGAAGCGATGATTGTTCTTTTTGTCATTACAGTTATGACGAGTACATTTATTTCTTTTACTCTCGTTGCAACGGAGAAGATGCGAGAGAAAAAAGAAGAACTTGAGTTTTTAACGATCGGTTATGAAGGTGCACAACTATGTACGGAACGTGTTCGTTGTAGCGGACGTGTAGATAAAGAAGGTGTGACGTACAATTGGGTTGTACGGAACTGTTCTGTCATCGTAGAGCGCGACGATGGAAGGAGAAAAGTCATTGCATGCGAAAAGAAAAAGGGATGACATTAATAGAATCGTTGTTCTTTTTAATAAGTTTTCTTTTGTTAACCCACTTTCTTTTTTATTTCATTCAATGGAAAGGGTGGCAAATCCCGAACGAACGAGTAAGTGAAGAGATGGAACGATATCTTTTTCATATTGAAGTCGATGAATGGTTACAACAAGCGCAACATATATTTACGACAGGACCGTATGGCGCTTTGCATATTGAAACAAAAGATGGAATGTATACGATTGAAAAGTCGAAGGAAGTCATTCGTGCACGAAAAAATGGTCAGGGACATTTGCCGCTCGTAACGAATGTTGCAAATGTCCAGTTTCTTTATGAAGGCCCTTTCGTTCATTATACGATTCATTGGTTGAGTGGAAAAAAAGAAGAGGGGCGTTGGGTATATGTGGAGAAATGAGCAAGGGTTTTTATCGATAGGGTCCCTCGTTTTGTTACTTATCGTTATCTTTTCTACGCTAAGCTTGGTACAATCATATTACCATCTCTCGTCATTTTATGATCAACAGTCGACATACTATGAACGAGCGATTCAGACAGTTTTACAAAAGAAGGGTGAACGTGAATGAAAAAAGTATATTTAGTCGGCTTTATGGGATGTGGGAAAACAGCGATAGGTAAACGAACGAGCCGTTTGAAAGGATTACCGTTTTACGATATGGACCATGTCATCAGTGAGCAAACAGGGATGACGATTCCTCAAATTTTTGAAACGTATGGTGAAGAACGATTTCGCGAAATGGAGACCGAGTTTTTAAAGGAGTTTCCAGATGAGTTTTGTATTATAGCAACTGGCGGGGGAGTAGCGATGAATGAAGAGAACCGTCGGATTATGCGTGAGACGGGTCTTGTCTTCTTTTTAAATACACCGTTTCGTGATATTTGGCGCCGTATTGCAAATGACAAAAATCGTCCAATTGTTCAACGTTCAACGAAAGAGGAAATCTATACATTGTACAAACAACGAAAACCTTTATATTTACAAGCAGCACATATTCGTGTAGAAACGGAGCGTCGTTCATTAACAGAAATTAGCCGATATATTAGTTATCAAATCGATCGTTTAAAAGGTGATTGGTAAGAAAAAAGTACTTGAGTGGATCCACTCAAGTACTTTTTCAGTCTTTATTTACCGTGTTTAATTTTACCTGTCCACGTACGGAAACCACCGTCTAAATGATAGAGCTGAGTATACCCACGCTTTTTTAAAAAAAGCGCTGCACGGGCTGAGCGTCCACCATTTTGGTCATATAAATAGACGGGTTGATCTTTTCGAATTTCTTCGTGACGGTATTGGAACTGTGTGTAAGGAATGTTTCGAGCTCCTAAAATATGTCCCGCCTCAAAGTCAGCAGGCTCTCGAACATCGATCAATTGAGCTTTACGATATCCTTCAATAAATTGTTCTTGGTTTAAAGGAATCACAGCTTTTTTTACACGGATCATCGTAAAGATGACATAAAGAATAATAGCGAGTACAATCGCTCCAATAACGATCCAATTCACTAATAAAATCCCCTTTCTTCTCTTCATATATTATAAAGATGAACTAGCGTATGTTCAATGTAAATGTTAAACTTGTCGTAATTGTGACGAAAAGGAGTAGAGAATATGACGGAAAAATGGCATTTCATTAATTCAGGGCCTCGTTCTGCGGCATACAATATGGCGTTAGATGAAGCGCTTTTAAATTGGCATAGTAAAGGGGAGATCGGCCCTGTGCTTCGCTTTTATGAATGGGAGCCGGCAACACTTTCTATCGGTTATTTTCAACAAGTCGAACGAGACATACGAATCGAACAAGTGAAAAAAGAAGGCCTCGGTTTTGTGCGACGTCAAACAGGCGGTAGAGGTGTTTTACACGATGATGAATTGACGTATAGTGTCATCGTTTCGGAAAAGTATCCAAATATGCCAGAGACTGTGACGGAAGCATATCGCGTCATCTCACAGGGACTTCTTGAAGGGTTCCGGTTGCTCGGTTTTCAAGCGGAGTTTTCGATCCCTCAATCTGAAGAAGAACAAGCCGCATTGAAACGACCGAAAAGTGGTGTTTGTTTTGATGCACCGAGTTGGTACGAGCTCGTCGTAGAAGGAAAGAAAATTGCAGGAAGTGCTCAAACGCGTCAAAAAGGGGTTATTTTGCAGCATGGTGCGATTTTACGCCATTTAGATATTGACCGCCTCATTTCACTGTTCCGTTTTCCTTCAGAAGAAGCGAAACAACAGATGTATGAAAGTTTGCCTCAGCGAGCAGTAGCGATCGATCAATTAACAGAGCGAGACATTCCTATTGACGAATTAGTACGAGCTTTCAGTAAAGGGTTTGAAAAAGCTTTACATATTACGTTACAACCTTATACATTGACAAAGGAACAAGAAGAAGAAGTTCATCAGTTGATGGAAGAAAAATATGCAAATGATGCGTGGAATTATTTACGTTAAATAAAAAGTGTTGGAGTCTCGGTAATGAACGCTTACCGAGACCCCAACACTTTTTTATGATGAAGACTGTACAGATCGATGATATTCTTTCACTGTTTCATCGAATGTCACAAATGTGTAGTCGAATGCTTGAAGACCGACACGCTCTACTTCTCGTAACTTTTTAAAGGAGTGAATAGCTACTTCGATTTGATCATCGGAAGGTTCTTTCGTCGTGAGAAGTTGTAATAAAAGGCCGGGATATCCGAGCCATTTTAAAATCGGGATATCTCGAACGGCATTTGTAAATTGTAAAACTTCAAACGCAACTCCGATGACAACAGGAATGAGTAAAATTCGATTCGTTAAGCGTAACCAAAGAGGGTCGGCAGGGACGAAGAAATAAATAATCATCCCAACGATGACCGTAAGTAAAATAAAGCTACTACCGCAGCGGTAATGTAATCGAGAAGCTCGGCGGACGTTTTCGACCGTCAATGGTTTTCCTTGTTCAAAAGCGTTGATCACTTTATGTTCTGCACCGTGGTATTGAAATACACGTTTAATTGTAGGTGCTTGTGCAATAAGTGCGATATATCCGAGGAGTAAAATGAGTTTAAAGCCAGTTTCAATTAATACTTGGGCAGGACGGCTCGGTGCCCACGTTTGAAAAATTTCTGCAAGAAAGACAGGAATGATAGTAAATAAAAATTTACCGAAAAACAGTGATAAAATAGTGACTGCAACGACGCCGAGAATCATCGTTAATTTTGAAGGTTCTTCTTGTGTAATCGGCTCACTCGGATCTACTTCGTACCGATCAGTAGAATAGTTTAAGTGCTTCGAGCCGAGTAAAGCAGAATCGATAAGTGAAACGATTCCTCGAATAAAAGGAATTTTCTTTAACGGCTTCGTTTTTTCTAATTCCGTTTTAGGTGCGTAAAAATAATGGATAGAACCGTCATTTCGGCGGATAGCTGAAACGGTTTCTTGAGAGTTTCCAAACATGACGCCTTCTACGATTGCTTGGCCCCCGTAAATGGGACAAGATTGTTTCTTTTTCATGTGTCATCTCCTCTCATTTTCATCCGTTCAAATGAAAGATTAGTATTCCATTATTATAATGGAAAAAAAGAGCAGAAACAAATAAAAGCATTTCGCATGTATCAGTTTGCACGGTTTCATCGTTATGATAAAATGAAGGAAGAGAAAGGGAGTGCCAATTTGCAATTACTCATCTTACATGGGCCGAATTTAAATCGTCTCGGAACACGTGAACCAGAAACTTATGGAACAGAAACATTAGCATCTATTAATGAAAAGATTGAGCATTATGCAAAAGAGCGTCAAATTGACGTGTCGTTTTTTCAATCGAATGCAGAACATGAGCTAATTGATGCGATTCATCAAGCAGCAGACGAAAAGGTTGACGGGATTATTATGAATCCAGCAGCATTTACTCATTACAGTATTGCGATACGGGATGCGATTGCATCTGTCGATGTTCCCGTCATTGAAGTACATATTTCCAATGTTCATACGCGTGAGCAGTTTCGCGAAGTATCTGTGACAGCACCAGTTTGTATGGGCCAATTGACAGGATTTGGTGCTCATAGTTATTTACTAGCAGTAGAAGCATTTTACTTACAAGGGAGAGAATGAAATGAAATTAAAAAAATTACGTCAGCAACTTGAGGCGCATCAAATTGATGCGTTACTCATTACGAACCCATATAACCGTCGTTATATGACAGGTTTTACGGGTTCAGCAGGGGTAGCGATCGTTTCGAAAACAGACGCTGTATTTATTACAGATTTTCGTTACACATCACAAGCGAATGACCAAGTGAAAGGGTACCGAATTGTCGAGCAAGAACGTACAGCGATTGAAGAAGTGGCAAAACAAGTCCAAGCGATGAATATCGAATTGTTAGGATTTGAAAAAGATGATATGAATTACGGGTTATATGAGTTATACAATGAGCATGTCGATGCAGGTCTCGTACCTGTTGCAGGACTTGTAGAAGAACTTCGTTTAGTAAAAAATGAAGAAGAATTAGAGATTTTACAAAAAGCAGCAAATATTGCAGATGAAACGTTTGAATATATTTGTACGTATATCCGTCCGGGCATGACAGAGCTTGAAGTAGCTAATGAAATGGAGTTTTACATGCGTAAACTCGGTGCAACAGAATCGTCATTTGATACGATCGTTGCAAGTGGTGTTCGTGGAGCATTACCTCACGGTGTAGCAAGCGATAAAGTAATCGAAGAAGGCGATATGATTACTCTAGACTTCGGTGCCCTTTATAAAGGCTATATTTCTGATATTACTCGTACAATTGCTGTAGGAGAGCCGTCCGAACAGATGAAAGAAATTTACGATATCGTGTTACAGTCTCAATTACTCGGTGTCGAGAAAATCGGACCAGGAATGACAGGAAAAGAAGCAGATGCCATCGTCCGAGACTATATTACAGAAAAAGGATATGGCAAACAGTTCGGCCACTCAACAGGTCATGGAATCGGTCTTGAAGTGCACGAAAATCCATCATTATCAACACGCTCAGAAACAGTGTTAGAGCCGAATATGTGTGTCACTGTAGAGCCAGGTATTTATTTACCAGGTATCGGTGGGGTACGTATTGAAGATGATATTGTCATTACACCAGAAGGGAATCGTCGTTTGACAAAATCATCAAAAGAATTACGTATTTTAAACAATTAATTCCGTCGTTTTGCGATAAAATAGAAACAATAGTTGAAAAAGAACGATTCACTCAGTATAGTAGCAAGTAGAAGATTTCATTGCTTAACGAATGAATGAAAAATGATTAAGGTGGAGAGAACATGATTTCAGTAAACGATTTCCGTACAGGACTTACAATTGAATATGATAATGATATTTGGCGTATTATCGACTTCCAACACGTTAAACCAGGGAAAGGAGCGGCATTCGTCCGTTCAAAATTACGTAGCTTACGTACAGGAAATATTCAAGATAAAACATTTCGTTCAAACGAAAAAGTAAAACCTGCAATGATCGATCGTCAAAAAGTTCAATATTTATATGCAGATGGAGACGATCACGTGTTCATGAACGTAGAGACATATGATCAACTTTCATTACCAGCTGACCGCATTCAACATGAGTTGAAGTTTTTAAAAGAGCAAATGGAAGTTCATATCGTTCAATATGAGTCAGAAGTTTTAGGTGTTGACTTACCTGTGACAGTAACATTAGAAGTTACGGAAACAGAACCGAGCATTAAAGGAAATACAGCAAGTGGTGGTTCGAAAACAGCAACATTAGAAACAGGACTCGTCGTTCAAGTTCCTTTATTCATTGAAACAGGGGATAAGCTCGTTATTAATACAGACGAAGCAGAGTACGTATCACGTGCCTAAAGAAAACTCATCTCTTCGATAAGAGGAGATGAGCTTCTTTTCACAAAAAATAGTGGTCATACCACTTAGGAGAAAGAGGGAATATCATGTTTAAAATGGAAGAAATTAAAGAGTTAATT
>JASKZX010000127.1 GCA_030147435.1 Savagea sp.
GTGACGAAGATTTTTGGAAAGCACGAAAAACGTGCTCTTCGTTTACTCGCAGACGGAAAATCAAAAACAGAAATATTGAAAGAAACGAAAGCAACGGTCGGTGTCAATCGAGCAACGTTTGATATTTATGATCGTGAATTTTTCGTTATCATGGGTCTTTCTGGTAGCGGAAAGTCTACACTCGTGCGTTTATTGAACCGTTTGATTGAACCGACAGAAGGAGAAATTTTAATCGATGGTGAAGATATCGTTACGATGAATGCAGAAGAATTGCGCAATGTTCGCCGTAAAAAAATTAGTATGGTCTTTCAAAACTTCGCATTATTCCCACACTTAACCGTACTTGATAACACCGCATACGGTTTAGAAATTCAAGGTGTTCCAAAAGAGCAACGTTCCGAACAAGCACAACGCGCATTAGATGCGGTTGGCCTTTCGGGATATGAACAACAATACCCTTCCCAGTTATCTGGTGGTATGCAGCAGCGTGTAGGCCTCGCGCGAGCGCTTGCCAATGATCCAGATATATTACTCATGGATGAAGCATTCAGTGCGCTTGACCCACTTATTCGACGTGATATGCAAGATGAAATGTTGCAGCTTCATAGCGATATGGGAAAAACGATTGTTTTTATTACGCACGATTTAGATGAAGCTTTACGTTTAGGTGATCGTATCGCTTTGATGAAAGATGGAGAAGTCGTTCAAGTTGGTACGCCAGAAGAGATTTTAATGCGTCCATCGGATGACTACGTTGAGCGTTTCGTAGAAGACGTTGATTTATCGAAAGTATGGACAGCTCGTCATATTATGAAAAAAGCAGATACTGTACAAGTCGATCGTGGTCCACGAGTGGCCTTGCGTTTAATGGAACGATTAAAAATTTCGTCCATTTACGTTCAAGATAAACAAGGTCGATTACTCGGTGCTGTGACAGACCAAGCATTAGACCGGGCAATTGATGAAGACTTGACATTAGAAGATATTGTAACGAATGATTTTGCACGTGTGTCCGGAGATACGATTATTACAGAGTTATTTGACGTCGTATCGAATGCGACGATTCCTGTCGCTGTTGTGAATGAACGTGACCAATTAGAAGGAATTATTATTCGTGGTGCGTTAATCGGTGCTCTTGCAGGACTCGATGAATATATTAATGAAGAGGGGGTCCAAGCAAATGAAGGGAATGAATGAGTTACTTCCGCGTTTGCCCTTTGCAGAGTGGATCGATCAAGGTGTCGATTGGTTAGTCACAGAGTTTTCCGGATTTTTTGACGGTATTGCTAATGGATTAGAGTGGATTGTCGAGTCAGCAGTAGATGTGATGGCACTTGTACCTTCCATTGTACTCGCTTTTATTTTTGCAGGGATTGCTTGGCTCGTTTCGACTCGAAAAATTGCTTTTTGGACATTGATCGGATTTTTATTTATTGATTACTTAGGACTCTGGTATCCGATGCTCCAAATGCTTGCCCTCGTATTGACATCTGTCTTTTTTGCTATTTTATTCGGAATCCCTCTCGGTGTGTTAGGTTCACAAAGTAAAGTGACCCGAACGATTTTAAATCCGACATTAGACTTGATGCAAACGATGCCGGCTTTCGTCTATTTAATCCCGGCTATTTTCTTCTTTAATATCGGGGTCGTTCCAGGAGTTGTCGCATCGGTCATTTTCGCGATGCCTCCGACAATTCGTTTAACGATGTTAGGAATTGATCAAGTGCCGAAAGATTTAATTGAAGCGACAGAAGCATTCGGTGCAACGACACGTCAACGATTGTTACGTGTACAATTGCCACTTGCGAAACCGACAATTATGGCAGGGATTAACCAAAGTATTATGCTTGCGCTCTCAATGGTCGTTATTGCTTCGATGGTAGGTGCTCCAGGATTAGGAGAGAAAGTCTATCGTGCAGTAACTCAATTGAAAACAGGAGTCGGTGTTGAAGTCGGTGTAGCGATTGTTATCGTTGCTATTATTTTAGACCGTATTACGCAACATGCAGGTAGAGATAAACAAGGAGGAGTAGAATCATGAATTTAACGAAAAAATTAGTAGGTATTGGTGCTGCAGCTGTATTAGCTTTTGGATTAGCAGGATGTGGCTCAAGTGATGAAAAAGTTTCTGTTGAAGGAAAAACGATCGGAGAAGCAACAGAATATAAAATTACAGGAATTGACCCAGGTGCAGGGATTATGGAAGCGACAGACCGCGCATTAGAAGATTATGAATTGGATGAGTGGGAAGTAACGACAGGTTCAGGTGCAGCGATGACAGCAGCTTTGAAAAAAGCATATGACAAAGAGCAACCGATTATTATTACAGGTTGGACACCGCATTGGAAGTTTTCAAAGTTCGACTTAAAATATTTAGATGATCCGAAAGAATCTTACGGTGGCGAAGAAGAAATTCGTTCGATTTCTCGTACAGGTTTCAAAGAAGATTTGCCGGAAGCACATGCAATCTTATCAAACTTCGCTTGGGAAGAAGATGATATGGGACAAGTGATGGGCGATATTGAAGACGGTATGAGTGAAGAAGAAGCAGCTCAAAAGTGGATCGATGAAAATGAAGATGTCGTTGCAACGTGGACAGACGGTGTTGAAAAAGTAGACGGTGACAAAATTAATTTAGCTTATGTTGCATGGGATAGTGAAATTGCAAGTCATAACGTCATGAAGCTCGTATTAGAAGAAATGGGCTTCGATGTTACATTAACACAAGTAGAAGCTGGACCGATGTGGACAGCGATTGCTGATGGAAGTGCGGACGCAACACTTGCAGCATGGTTACCAGTGACGCACGCAACATATGCGGAGAAGTTTGAAGGTCAATTTGAAGAATTAGGAACGAATATGACAGGTGTCAAAATTGGACTCGTCGTACCGACATATGTTGATATTGATTCTATTGAAGATTTAAAAGAAGATAAAGAATTATAAAAAATGTAAAAGATGTTTGAGTTTTTCTCAAACATCTTTTATTTTTATTTGACAATGATAACTATTATCAATTAGTATAATAATAAATCATGAAAATATCAAAAGGAGAGGTAATTTTGTATAAAAACATTTATTCATTAGTGTTTGGAAGTCTTTTATTTTGTTTATTGTTTCCGTTAGCTTCATTCGCAGCAAATATTCATGAGACAACAGTGACTGTATGGAAAGGAGCAGCGCCTGCGCAAGCAGAAGTTCATATTTTGAAAGAAGGAAAGCTCGTGATCAAAAAAGAAACAGACTCTTCAGGAGTTGTCACTTTTTCTTATGAGGAATTAACGCCATTTGACAGTTATGAAGCAGTTGTAAAAGGGAAAGATTTTTATTTTGTTCAAACGTTTCAAGCGAAAGAACGTGTCGCCTTACAAATGGATGACCCCGTAACAGTCGATTGGAAAAATGATTTTGATGCGACGTTGAGTATTGTTCCGAGCGACCTTTACAAAACATATGACGCGCAATATGCATGGGAAACAGATGAACCGCTCGTAATGATAGAGCGAGGTACATATGAAGTCGTCGCAAAAAATGAAGTGAAAAAAATGTTTGCCCTCGATACTTTATCTACAGATGAGCAGTGGAAGTTTTCATCTAACGACCTTATTTCAGTGACAGCAGCGACAACACTTCCTCATTCAATCACTCTTTATAATGAACAGACCGATCGCGTATTAGGCGATCACTTACGCGGAGAAACTTTATTCGTTTCACCAGAAGCGTACTATTATACGGTAGCGGTTCATGAGAAGCCTTGGTCGTATCTTGTAGGGAAGATGGACAATCGTCATGAAAAAACATCGATGAAACAATCGACGGTTTTACAAGTAGGGGAGCGTCTCGAACATCTTTCGATTGAAGCAGATACCGCATCTATTTTAAATTATGCGAATCAAATTCAAGTACCATTATCATATGATTTAACCGATCCACATCAAATGCCAAAGCGCTATGCTTTTTATTACACGAAGCATCAAATGACCGACCGTTATGGCAATGAATTGTATCGTATGAATGATCAACAATCATTTGAGGAATTTCGTCAATCGGAAGTGAATGATGCAACAGATACTTATCCGGAATATCGAGTCGTTCGAACGTCTGATCAGAAAGAAGTATTTGCGCGCCAAGCACCGCTTTTTTGGACGAATGGTTTTTGGTGGGTCAATCGAGAAGAGATTACGACGGGAGAGTATACGATAACGCTTCGTTTGCCAGAAACATCTTGGACATCTCATCTGCCTCATGCATCGTTGAAGATGAATGTATTCGATGAAGAGAAACGACAAGTGCATGTGACAAATGGCGAGCAATCGGTGCCGCGTTATTTACTGCAATTATATCGGATAGAAGATGGAGAACTCGTCCAGTTTTTCAGTGAAACGCATACAACAGGTGATGGAATTGTTTCACTTTTAAACGATTTACCGAAGTCTTCTCAACATGAAGGAAACTTATTGCGTTTGTACGTAATGGATGAAGAGGCGTACACATTGTATTATCAACGTTTCACTGACTGGGAAGAGATTGAGACAATTGATATATCTGATCGTGTTCGTGTTGATATTGAAGCGACGAATCGTCAAGGCAAGCCTCTTGCATACGATAAAAAAGAGTGGAAAGTTATTTATTATGATGATGCGATTCAACAGAGTCAGTCATTAAGTATCGCTTATGACCGTCATTTTTACGTAAGTCCTGGAGAATTTGCGGTAGAAGGACGTTATGCGACAGAGGAAGGGACTTACTTTTTACGTTCAGAGCGTCAGTTTCTTATGGAGCCATCTGTCCTGTTGTTAGATGGCGAAGCTGCTGCACGTGTATCGTTTGATGCTACACATACGACATTGATTCCGATGAATGAGACGAATGCATCGGCTTTTGAAACAGTGATGGCAGAAGGAGATTTATTCGTAACGAAAGGCGTTCCATTAACTGTTTTCGCTGCAACAGAGCAAGTAGTCGGAAACGAAACGTATACACGTTATCATGAATTGTTTGTAAATGAAGTTGTTACAAATGATCGCACGTATGTTTATGATCAAGAATACGAATGGAAAATGGATGAGCGTTATATTTACGGAGTGTTTGAAAAAAATGGTTATCGTTTCGCTCATTATACCGTTCATCCAACAGAGCAATCACAGACGAGAAAATATATGTATGATGATGGACAACTTCTTATTCGCAGCTTCAAGGAAGATTGGAATGGTCGATTGATTCATCCGATTGCAGATTATTATGACTTTACAGAAACTGTCGATACATTTCCGTATCCACGTCGCAAAGCGTTACAGTCATTGAATTGGCCACTGTATCAACAAACATTGTTTTATGAACGATGAAAGTAGTGAAATGGATATTTATGAAAGTAGACACTCGAAGCAATCTGTTCGAGTGTCTATTGTTGTTTTATTGCATTGTTTTTCTGCAAGAGTAGTGTAGGAAAAGATCGGTGTTAAATAAAGGATGAAAAAAGAGTCTATCGAATTATATTTTTTTGAGTTTTTTGTAATGAATAGTTTTTTTCTGCGACTTATCGTATATTAAAGGTAAGAGATATAAAAATTTAAGAGAAGGAAGGTCTTTATATGAATAAGAAGAATACATTTCTCGCAGCAACAGTAGCAGGGGCAATGGCAGTAACAGCAGTTGCAGCACCAGTAAGTGCCGCAACATTTACAGATGTATCAGATCGTTACAAAGAAGCAGTGAATTATTTAGTAAAAGAGAATGT
>JASKZX010000084.1 GCA_030147435.1 Savagea sp.
ACGTTTCAACGCCGTTACTTGGATGCTCGCTTGTTCATCTTTCCATAAATCAAATGATTGTAATTTCGGTTGGAAATCACCGAGACGTAAAAACTTCAATAGTTGGGTCACTTGTCGAGCGGCGACTGAGATCGTCGTCGGACTAATGACACCGATCGTATCACAAGTTCCTGTTTCACTCGGTAATGTATCAATTAAACAGTGTAAACAAGGCTCTTCTCGACGGATTCCGATAGGAAAAGTAATTCCGTAACTTGCGACACCTGCTCCCATAAAAAAGGGGATGTTGCGTTTCCACGTCGCATCGTTCATTAAAAGACGTGTTTCGATATTGTCGGTCGCATCGATGACGGCTGTAACGCCATCGAGTAAAGACTCAACATTGTGACGTGTTACATCGATCATTTCAGCTTCGATGATGACATTAGAATTGATCGCTTCAAGACGCGATTTCGCAGCAATCGCTTTCGGTAATTGTTGAGCGACATCTTCTTCATCATAAAGTTGTTGACGATGTAAATTCGAAAGTTCAATGACGTCACGGTCGACAATACGTAACTCGCCTACTCCTGCACGGACGAGCATTTCACTCGCTGCTGACCCTAAAGCGCCTGCTCCGAGCACGAGAACGGATGCACGTTGTAAAGCATTTTGGCCTTGCTCACCGAAAGCATCGAAACGAATTTGTCTATCGTAACGGTTCGTCATTAGTCGATAAGACCTTCTGTCGGACTGCTTGCGACGGCATAATCTTTTTCAGGAATGCGCCCTGCTTCAAAGCCGAGACGTCCTGCTTCAATAGCAAGCTTCATTGCTCGTGCCATTTTCACAGGATCTTTTGCTCCAGATACTGCTGTATTTAAAAGAACACCGTCTGCTCCAAGTTCCATCGCATAAGCAGCGTCTTTCGGTGAGCCGATTCCCGCATCGATAATGACAGGAACGTTTGATTGTTCAATAATAAATTTCAAGTTCATCGGGTTTAAAATCCCTCGTCCAGAGCCGATCGGTGACGCACCAGGCATAATCGCATGCGCCCCCATTTCTTCTAAGCGACGTGCGAGAACGACGTCATCTGAAGTATACGGAAGAACGATAAACCCTTCTTCTAACAACATTTCTGTTGCGCGTAATGTTTCAACAGGGTCTGGTAAAAGTGAGCGATCATCGCCGATAATTTCAACTTTGACCATATCGCAAAGACCTGATGCTTTTGCGAGTTTCGCTGTACGAACTGCTTCTTCCGCTGTTTTTGCTCCTGCTGTATTAGGGAGTAAAGTAAATTTTGATACATCGAGTTGTTCTAAAAAGTTCGGCTGGTCCGGTTGGAAAATGTCCATACGGCGAACAGCGAACGTTAAAATTTCTGATTCTGATACTTCAACTGCTTCTTTTTGAATATCGAAGTTCGGGTATTTTCCTGTTCCTAATAAAAGTCGTGAATTGAATGTTTTATCTGCAATTTTTAACATACATTAGCCTCCTCCAACAAAGTGGATAATTTCAATTTTATCTCGGTCATTGATCGGTGTATCGTGTTCGTCTTTTTGTAAAATGTTCAAATTATGTTCAACGACTAAAATACGTTCCGATAAGCCGAGGTGTTCGAGTAACTGCTGAATCGTTGTAACATTTTCAGGTACGTCATAAGATTGACCGTTTAATTCAATATTCATTAAGATTCACTCCTTTCGATGATTGCTCGAAATTGCTGAGCAAGACGTTGAGGTTCATCTGTCGTAAAAAATGGAGAAAGTACAGCGACTCCGTCAACGCCGACAGCTCTCATTTCATCGAGATGTTGCAAACGAATGCCTCCGATTGCATAAACAGGGATAGAAACGTCGCGAACGATTTTTCGCAACTCGCTAGTCCCGCGTGGAGGCACTCCCTTTTTAGAAGGAGTCGAGTAAATATGGCCGTATAAAAGATAATGAGCACCGTCGCGCTCGGCTTGTCGTGCTTCTTCATAACTATGGACCGAGCGTCCAATCATGAGCTGTGGATAACTTTCTACCGCCTCTCGAAGTGGCACACTATGTCCCGGTAATTGAACGGTACGAAACGATCGAATATGCGCGACATCGAGTCGGTCATGAACAATCACTTTTTCTTTCGGAAACGATAAGCGGTCTAATATGTCGAATAGTTCGAACCAATCGTGCACGCGTTTTGATTTTTCACGAACGATGACGTAATCGATAAAAGGTTCAATCGCAATTAATCGTTTCGCAAGTGATGTATTGTCGAGTGTATCGTTTGTGACGGCAATGAGTTTCAAAAGACGACCTCCTTTATGAAAAGAATGCGTAAAAAGGTATAAAAAAAGCATTTCCTCTAAAGAGAAAATGCGGAAATATGTATACAATCGTACACAAAAATACCCACATTCCCTCCGCAGGTGCAAACCTGTTCAGGTCAATAAGGGTATCGGAGTCCTACTCCTCTCTCAGTCCTTAACAAGGATTCCCCTAATGGTGTAAAGATACTTATCAATCGTTCGAAATTAGTATACCATGAAAGATAGTAAAATGAAAAAGAGGATGCTTTATTCCACGAAAGTTTCGTGGGTGAAAGGAGGCGAGCGAAGGGATACCCTTTGC
>JASKZX010000141.1 GCA_030147435.1 Savagea sp.
TTTTGGCTGAATGTGATTTGTTTCATCGTCCTCCACCTTCTTTCGTCGTTGTTACTTTCATGACGAGGAACATCGTCACAATTAAAAACATTGCGATTGCGGACCCCATGCCCCAATTTTGCGTCACGAGGAACTGTTGTTCAATCGCGGTACCGAGCGTCATTACTTTGTTTCCAGCAATGAGTCGTGTCACCATAAATAATGACAATGCAGGAATGAATGTTACTTGAATACCTGCTTTAATACCGTCAGCTGTTAAAGGAAGAACAACTTTTCGAAATGTTGTCCATCGACTTGCCCCGAGGTCGCGTGCAGCTTCAATAAATGTCGGATTGAGTTCATTCATCGCATTAAAAATAGGTAAAATCATAAACGGAATAAAAATGTATACTGCGACTAAAATAAAACTCATACTCGTAAATAAAAGTTGAGGAGCTTCGATGCCGAAAGATTGAATCACTGCAGCGACGAGTCCATTTTTACTTAACAGTCCGATAAATGCATAGGTTTTTAACAACAGGTTTAACCAAGACGGAATAATAATGAATAAAAGCCATAACTCTTTATATTTTGTTTTCGTTAAAATATAAGCTGTCGGATAAGCGATCAATAATGTAATGACTGTAATGATGACAGCATAAAAGAATGAATATAACGCTAATGTTAAATAAGTCGATGTGAAAAAGTTAGCGTAATGACTGAGCGTGAAATGTCCTTCATAGTCAGTAAAAGAATAATAACCGACGAGAATGATCGGAATAATGACGAATAGTAAAATCCATGCGACGTAAGGGACGGTGTACAGTTGTTTAAAACGAGATTGGTACATTTAATCGCCTCCATACGTTTCCATTCGTAAATCAAACGCTTCTTCCGATTCATTTTTCCGCATGATGTGTAGATCTTTATCAATAAATGACAGTCCAACTTTTTCACCTACACGTACTTTTTGAGTAGAGTGTACGAGCCATTCGTTGTCGTAATCATCTTTTGTTTTAATTTCATAATGTACCCCGCGGAAAAGTTGAGAAGTCACTGTAACAGGTACTTTCCCTTTTTCGACAGGTACAATTTTTAAATCTTCTGGTCGAATGACGACGTCGACTTTTTCATTCGGTTGTACGCCACCGTCTACACAAGGAAATTCACGTCCGTTAAAACGTACGAGATAGTCTCGAACCATTTCACCAGAAATAATATTGGATGCTCCGATGAAACTAGCGACGAATGGATTGATCGGCTCATCGTAAATGTCGGTTGGAGAACCTGATTGCGCGATTTCTCCATTTTGAATGACGAAAATTTCATCACTCATCGCGAGCGCTTCTTCTTGGTCGTGCGTGACGAAGACGAATGTTTTACCGAGTTTTTGTTGCAAAGAACGCAATTCTCCTTGCATCGCTGTACGAAGCTTTAAGTCAAGTGCAGATAAAGGTTCGTCGAGTAAAATCAATTCACTATCATTGACGATTGCGCGTGCGATAGCGACCCTTTGCCGCTGACCACCAGACATATCAGTAATTTCTCTATTTTCGAAATCTTCTAAACTTACGAAGCGTAAAGCTTCTTTTACTCTTTTTTGAATCTCTTTTTCATCGAGTCGTTGAATTCTTAACCCGAAGGCGATGTTTTCAAAAACGTTTAAATGAGGAAATAGTGCATAGTCTTGAAAAACTGTATTGACAGGACGTTCATTTGGCGCAAGACCATTCATTTTTTTCCCTTCAATATAAATCGTACCTTCTGTCGGTTGTAAAAACCCTGCAATTAAACGTAAGATCGTCGTTTTTCCACAACCTGAAGGACCGAGCAATGTGTAAAACTTACCACGTTCTAATGAAAAGCTAATTTCTTTTAAAATATGTGTGTTTTCATTGTAACTAAGAGATACGCGGTCGAATACTACGATAGATGATGTCATCGCAATCCCTCCCTTTAACGGATTCATTCCCTCGTGTTTTTTCGATAAACGTAAAAAGTATGAGAGCGCACTTAATTATACAAAAATTGAAAGGAAAATCAATCATTTTTTCGCGTTCTTCTAAGCTTTATAATTGTCTGCGTTGCGTCGTTTATTTGACTAATGTATGATATTGATGTGATAAATAAATAATAGATTATAATAATTATTATTTACGAGTCATTATTGTTGAAAGTGTGAAATCTTTTTGTTATTATAAAAGTATAAGTAATTACAAAGAATATTTGGAGGTAATTTTATTATGTCAAAACGTTTAGTTAATAAACCAGCACCATCATTTACGATGCCAGCAGTTATGCCAGATAAGTCATTCGGTGAAGTAAGCTTAAAAGATAACATGGAAGCAGGAAAGTGGACAGTACTTTTCTTCTATCCAATGGACTTCACTTTCGTTTGCCCAACAGAAATTATCGCGATGTCAGAAAACTACGATAAATTCAAAGAGTTAAACGCAGAAATTATCGGTGCATCAACAGATACAATTCATACACACTTAGCGTGGATCAACACACCACTCGAAGATAACGGAATTGGTCAATTACGTTACCCACTCGCAGCGGACACAAACCACCAAGTATCAAAAGACTACGGTGTATTAATTGAAGAAGAAGGAGTTGCACTTCGCGGTCTCTTCATCATCGACCCAGAAGGTGAAATGCAATATCAAACAGTCTTCAACAAAGACGTAGGTCGTGACGTAAACGAAACATTACGTGTACTTGAAGCGTTACAAACTGGTGGACTTTGCCCAGCAAACTGGAAACCAGGCGAAGACTTATTATAATTCAAAAGAAGATGTCCTTCGGGGCATCTTTTTTTATTTGTCACTTTTTGAAACAGCTATAATATTAGTTGGCGGGAATGTTCATTCGTGATACGATGAACAAAAATGGACAGAAAGAAAGTGACAGTATGAGAAAAGAATTTGCAGTGATTGGACTTGGTCGATTAGGAGGAAGTATTGTGAAAGAGCTTGTCTCCTTAGGGGCACACGTAATGGCTATCGATATTTCACAAGATAAAGTCGATGACTATGCACAAATTGCGACTCAAGCCGTCGTTGCGGATACGACCGATGAAGCAGTGCTACAATCGTTAGGGATTAAACATTTTGAACACGTCGTTGTAGCGATCGGTGAAAATATTCAATCGAGTATTTTAACGACGCTTTTATTAAAAGAGCTCGGTGTTCCTCGGATTACTGTGAAGGCGCAAAGTGATAATCACGAAAAAGTATTAATTAAAATCGGTGCCGATCAAGTCGTTCACCCAGAACGTGATATGGGTCGCCGTTTAGCGAACAATATGTTATCAAACAATATTCTCGATTATTTAGAGTTATCCGATGAATATTCGATTGTAGAAATTCAAGCGCACGAACGATTCGTTGGAAAAACATTAATTGAATTAGATATTCGCGCGCGCTACGGCGTCAATATTGTCGCTATTAAACGAGATGGACATTTAATCGTTTCCCCGCAAGCTGTAGAACAAATTCGAGGGGATGATATTTTAATTGTCATCGGTTCAGATATGGATATTCATCATTTTGAGCAGCAAACTGCTCATTTATAAAAGTAGATAACGAAAAGGCTTGAGTCGCTAAGTACTCAAGCCTTTTTTATTGAATAATTTTCGTATTATTCATTCGTTTCTTTTTTTGACTGTTCGCTGCCTACTTCTAAGATGACAGGTAAAATCATCGGGCGACGCTCTGTTTTGTCGAATAAATAAGGACTTAATGTATGAATGATTTCATTTTTCATTTTATGTGGATCAAATGCTTCTTTTTCCATCATTTTATACATTTTTCGTTTTAACATTCGTTGTGCTTCATGAATCATCGATCCTGATTCACGCATATAGACGAATCCGCGTGAAATAATGTCAGGTCCTGCAACGATTTTTTTCTTGTTTGTATCAACTGTTGCGACAACGATGACGAGTCCATCTTCTGATAACACTTTACGATCGCGCAATACGACGTTTCCGATATCACCGATTCCACTACCATCAATGTACACATCGCCTGCTGGGATGCGTCCAGCTACACGAGCTGTGTCTTCTGTTAATGCTAAGACATCTCCGTTTGTGAGTAAGTGGCAGTTTTCTTCTTTGACATCACATGAAACACCGAGTTCTGCGTGTTTTTTCATCATGCGGTATTCCCCGTGAATCGGCATGAAGAACTTCGGTTTCATTAATCGGAGCATTAATTTTTGTTCTTCTTGTGAACCGTGTCCAGATGTATGGATGTTGCTAAGTGGTCCGTGAATAACTTCTGCCCCTGCTCGGAATAAAGAGTTAATCGTACGGTTTACACTTAATCGGTTACCTGGAATTGGTGAAGAAGAGAAGATAACTGTATCTCCCGGTTGAATGGATACTTGACGGTGAGTCCCGTTAGCAATTCGTGATAAAGCTGCCATCGGTTCACCTTGACTACCTGTACATAAAATCATCGCTTCATTCGAAGGAAGACGATTTAATGTTTTGGCATCGATGAATAAATCATCAGGTGCATTAATGTATCCGAGTTCACGACCGATCGTAATTGAATTGTCCATACTTCGACCGAACACGGCAACTTTACGACCGAAGTATTGTGCTGCATCGATTACTTGTTGTAAGCGGTGAATATTCGATGCAAATGTAGCGAAGATAATTCGATTATCGACGTTACGGAAAATATCTTCGATACTTTCTCCTACTTTTCGTTCAGACATTGTAAAGTTAGGGACTTCTGCGTTCGTACTGTCAGATAAGAGACAGAGAACACCTTCATCACCGAGTTGAGCCATTTTCGCTAAGTTTGCTGGTTCTCCAACGGGTGTGAAGTCGAATTTGAAGTCACCTGTATGGACGATATTTCCAGAAGGAGTTTTAACGACAACTCCGTAAGCGTCTGGAATACTATGTGTAGTTGTGAAAAATGATACGGATGTTTTTCTAAATTTGAAAACGTCATCTTCTGTGAATTCGATCAATTTTGTTGAGCGAAGTAACCCGTGCTCTTCTAATTTGTTGCGGAGTAGTCCGAGTGCGAGCTTACCACCGTAGACAGGAACATTAACTTGTTTTAATAAGTACGGAATTCCACCGATATGGTCTTCGTGTCCGTGTGTGACGAAAAGACCTTTAATTTTATCTTTATTACGTTTTAAAAACGTATAGTCTGGGATGACGTAATCGATGCCGAGTAAGTCATCATCAGGGAATTTGATCCCTGCGTCAATTAAAATAATTTCATCTTGGAACTGAACACCGTAAGTGTTTTTACCGATTTCACCTAGTCCGCCTAAAGCGAAAACGGCTGTTTCATTGTTTTTAATAATCTTCATTATAGGTCTTCAACCTGAATAACTTCGAAGTCTTCAGACGTACGTTCGTATTCTAAATGTTTACCTTCAAGTTCTTGAATAAATTCTACTTGAATTGGTAAAGAGTAAAGTTTTTTACGAACTTCACGATCTGATGCAGCTTCTACGTACATCGCCTTCGTATTTTCGCGGACTGGTACTTCGACGATGTGATCTTGATATAAAACTTTGTAAATCATGCATAACTCTCCTTTATAAAACGTTCATTCATCATTCTCTATATAATATCATGCTTACAAGTTAAAAGAAAGAAAAGGAAACGAATAAAGAGAAAGCGAGCAGGTCGGCGCCTGCTCGCTTTTATTAATTAAAGAGTGTATTCGGTTGTGTAATTTGTTCCATATTTAAAAAAGGACGCTTTTTATCGATACGATCGAAAAATAAAATGCCGTCTAAATGGTCGAGTTCGTGTTGGAAAGCAATTGCAGGGAGTCCTCGTAAACGTTTTGTGAATTTCTCACCGTTTTCATCATATGCTTCAATTGTAATACGCGCATAGCGAGGAACATGCCCTTCTACAGGACGGTCGACAGAGAGACACCCTTCTCCTGTTTCTAAATAGTCAATTTCGACCGAATGACTAACAATTTTAGGGTTAATCGCAATCATACTTTCTTCTACGTTTCCGTCTTCATCTTCAATATGAAGAGCGAAAATTCGTTTTGATACGTTAATTTGCGGAGCGGCAAGTCCAATACCTGGACGAAGATCGTATTTTTCGATCATTTCTTCATTTTGACTATTTTGCACATACTCCATAATATCGAGTGCAATTTGTTTATCTTCTTCTGATAACGGAAGCTCTACTTCTTTTGCTACTTTTCGTAATGTCGGATGTCCTTCGCGAATAATATCATCCATTAAAATCATTGTTATCGACTCCTTGTAAAATATGTTGACGTATATACTAGTATAACTGAAAAAAGAAGAGAAGAAATAAAAGACGACTGAAATTCACGAAAAAGTATTAAATGGAGAAATGAATAGAAAAATGCTAAGATTTGCTAAGATAAATGAAAGCGTTTAAAAAAAGAAGAAAAGGGAAAAGAAGAAAAGAAGGATAAAATAAAAGTAAACGAATCTGTTCTATAACATAATAAATGTTGTACTAACACAGTTCTGGTTTTGGTTGAAAGAGAAGAAAAAGAACTAACCTTTATATATCAAAGGGTTGACAACTAAAATAAGAGAATATACAATTGGTTCATAAGTAAGTTGTTTCGTTTTAATTTCAAATACACTAATACAGTTTATATAAAGGAGAGGTGTAACATGGCGAAAAAAGAACAACAAGTTTTCGACGCTGTACAGACACTTGAAGAAATTGAATCAAAATTTGAAATGGTACAAATTTTAGATGAAGAAGGTAATATTGTAAATGAAGATTTAATGCCGGATTTAACAGATGAAGAGCTTGTCGAGTTAATGGAGCGTATGGTGTATACGCGTATGCTCGACCAACGTTCGATCTCATTAAACCGTCAAGGGCGACTCGGTTTCTATGCACCGACAGCAGGACAAGAAGCTTCACAACTAGCTTCTCACTTTGCAACAGAAAAAGAAGACTTCATTTTACCAGGGTATCGTGACGTACCACAAATTTTATTCCACGGCTTGTCATTAGAAAAAGCATTTTTATGGTCACGCGGTCACTATGGCGGTGGAGATATTGAAGAGGGATTAAATATTTTCCCACCACAGATCATTATTGGTGCTCAATACGTACAAGCAGCAGGAATTGCACTCGGCTATAAAAAACGTGGTAAAAAGGCAATCGCTCTTACGTATACAGGAGACGGTGGAACGTCGCAAGGGGACTTCTACGAAGGGATTAACTTTGCCGGCGCTTTTGAAGCACCAGCAGTATTCATTATCCAAAATAACCAATATGCGATTTCAACACCGCGTGAATTACAGACACGTGCGAAAACACTCGCTCAAAAAGGTGTCGCAGCAGGTATTCCGAGTATTTTAGTTGACGGAATGGACCCGCTTGCAGTTTACAAAGTGACGAAAGAAGCGCGCGACCGTGCAATTAATGGAGAAGGACCTTCATTAATTGAGACGATGTGCTACCGTTACGGACCACATACGATGGCTGGAG
>JASKZX010000161.1 GCA_030147435.1 Savagea sp.
GCTTAATGATTCCACCTTTTACTGTTGCAATCTCTGTTAAACTTTCACCGAGTATTGCTGTATGATCGTACGAGATACTCGGAATGACGGAAGCGATAGGTGTAATGACATTCGTGCTATCATCACGTCCTCCGAGTCCGACTTCGATAAGCGCTACATCTACTTCGGTATCTTGAAAAGTAATAAAAGCAGCGACTGTTAATAGTTCAAAATCGGTTAATCGTTCAATCCCTTTAACCTCTTTCATTTGAATAAATGCTCGGTCAATCATTTCATCTGTCCAATCATCCGTTCCGAGTGTCACTTGGTCGTGTACTGTATGCACAGCAGGTGATGTAAAAGTGCCGACAAAATATTTTTCCTCCATTAATATACGTTTCATCACTTCAATCGTAGAACCTTTTCCATTCGTTCCCGCAATATGAATCATCGGGACCGATTTTTCCGGATGATTGAGTTGTCGTAATACATATTGTATCCGCTCTAATCCGAGCTCAATTTCTGTACTCGCATTTATTTGCCATTTCGTTTTAAATTTGTCCCAGTTTGGTATCATTTGCTTCACTTCCTTATGGTAATATGAATTGAAGTATATCATGAATAGAGGAGAGGTTTTATGAACGGCTGGATTATTTATAATGGAAGTTTGCCTGGTGATAAATTTCTCGATCAAGCACGACTTCTTCAAGAAGCCGGAAATGCACGCGAAGTGACGCTCGATATTCGAACGAATGATTCGTTTCGTTATTCAACAGCATCTCCAATCGAGCCACTTCCCAATTTCGTCTTTTTTTTAGATAAAGACGTATTACTTGCTGAAGTACTAGAGGCACAAGGAGTTCGCGTCTTTAATTCGAGCGAAGCGATTGCCACTTGTGACCATAAAGGGCGACAAGCAATCGCACTGATGAAGGCAGATATTCCGATGCCTGAAACGATTCTTGCACCAAAAACATATGCAGCAAGCAATTTTTTACCAAGATCTTTTTATGAAAGCGTTTTACAAACACTCGGTTTACCCGTTATTATAAAAGAAGCACATGGCTCGTTCGGGATGACGGTTTATTTAATCGAGACCGAAGAACAGTTTTTTGAAGCGGTTCATCAATTACATGGCAAAGAGTATCTTTTCCAACGCTATGTCGAAACGAGTCATGGGCGTGACGTACGTGTCAATGTCGTCGGCGGAGAAGTTGTCGCAGCGATGAAGCGACATTCGACGACAGATTTTCGTGCAAATATTACAAATGGTGGCACTGCTTCGCGCGTCACATTAACGAAAGAACAAAAAGCGGTCGCTCTTCAAGCGAGTCGTGCAGTCGGGACAGACTTCGCTGGGGTCGATCTTTTATACGGTCCGGATGGTCCTCTTGTGTGCGAAGTGAATGCCGCTGCGCATATCCGCAATATTTACGAAGTCACAGGAACGAATGTCGCTCATGCGATGATCGATTATGTATTAAAGGAGATGAACAAATGAACGGCTACTTACTGTATGATGAAAAAGAAGCGAAACGAAATGAAGCGTTTATTGATGATTTACAAAAAGAAGCTGCTGCACGAAATATGACATTAACACTCGTCACTCGTGTCGAAGAGATTCCAAATGATGCATCTTTCGTTTTTGCACGCATCCGTGAAGGTGAACTTATTGAACAACTTGAAAACAGAGGGATTCGCGTATTTAACCGCTCAGAAGTCGTCACATTAGCAAATGATAAATTTGCGACGATGGCGTTTGCAAATGAATTAGGAATTCCGACAGTGCCGACAGAACGTATTGAATCAATCAGTTCGATTACGTATCCGTATCCGATCGTCATTAAAACGACGACAGGTCATGGCGGACGAGAAGTTTATTTATGCCAAAGTCCTGAAATGGTTGCACGTACGATGGAAGAGTATCCAGAAGCGGATTGGATCGCTCAACCGTATATCGAATCGAATAAATCCGACGTTCGCGTTTTCGTTTTAGGAACAGAAATTTTAGGAGCGATTCATCGCCAAGGAACGAAGCACTCATTTAAATCGAACTACACATTAGGTGGAGCGATTGAAAAGTTCGATGTAGACGAAGAACTTCGCCACTATGTCGAAACGCTCGCTACTACTTTAAAAAGTGACTATGTCGGAATCGACTTTTTATTACCTGCTACAGGTGGCTATGTATTGAATGAAATTGAAGATCCGGTAGGTGCGCGTTCTTTATATGCATATGACGTACCTGTCGCTGCAAAAATTCTCGACTATATTGTAGAATCACTCGCATAACAAAAAGAGACGAAGAACCGTATTCGGTTACTCCGTCTCTTTTTTCATCCATATTTGATATTCTCGTTTTAAACGAGCGATTTCTTTTAATAATTCTTCTTCTTTCCATTCGCCTCGTTTCATCGCTAACAACTCGTCGCGGTCGTCACGATAAAACTGAAGTTGCCCCGTTTCAAGCGTCGTTAAAAGAACACGTAAATGTTGGATCACTTTCGATGCGAATTTTGGCGAAA
>JASKZX010000189.1 GCA_030147435.1 Savagea sp.
AATAATTCAGAAGAAAAAGAATATTCGGACATTTTTAAGATGACGAAATCATCGGTATATTAAGAATATTCGAAATGTCTTTCCGAAGAAGATGAAAAGAGCGATAGAAGTTGCTCTCATCTTCTTTTTCTATTTTTCTTGCAATACAATTATGTTCGATGGTAAAGTATGAGTAAACGCTTTCATGACGAGCTTTCAAAAGAAGGGAAATTGTCCGTCTAAGAAAGACAATTATAGTATTTCAAAAAAATAGTATTGTCAATCGTTTGTTTGTATAGTATATTTATTAGCAGGTTAAGAACAATGAGGACTATTCATGCATTGAATGTATTTTTCATTCAATGTTCAGAAAATTGTTGTATATTTTGACGACGTCCAGTGCTCCTTTTCATTTAGGTAAAAAGGAAGAATTGGGCGCCATTCAAATTTCTTAAGATGTATAAAATAGAAAGAAAAGTAGGCGAACTGTTATATAAAAGCGACCAAACTTCTTATTGTTTTATACTTCACCTCAGTGAAACGTGAATGTGTCAGTTCGATAATATGTAACGTGTTTAGTATGAGTAATGGTAGTAAATATGAGGTAATAGGACTCATAAAGTAAATGATAATGTAGGAAAAATAGTAAAGAGATTGAAACGTAAGGGAGGACTAACGTTGGGACGTCCGATTTTAGATATTCAAAACTTGACGACTTCGTTCCGTATTAAAGGTGAGTTTCACGCCGCAGTTGACGACGTCAGCTTACAAGTACATAAAAACGAAGTATTAGCAATCGTTGGGGAATCCGGAAGTGGTAAAAGTGCGCTTGCGCTTTCCGTTATGGGTCTTCACAACATGAAAAACACAAAAATTGAAGGACATATCGGCTTTCAGGACCGCAACTTATTAGATCTATCATTAGATGAATTAAATAAAATTCGTGGAAAAGATATCGGGATGATTTTCCAAGACCCGATGACAGCATTAAATCCACTCGGCACGATTGGAGCACAAATCGAAGAGCCGATGAAGTACCATATGAAAGAAATGTCGAAAAGCGAGCGAAAAGAACGTGCAATGGACTTACTTCGTCGCGTAGGTATTCGTAATGAAGAACGTGTCTATAGCCAATACCCTCACCAGTTATCGGGAGGAATGCGTCAACGTGTCGTAATCGCAATTGCGATGGCTTGTGACCCTGTACTTCTTATTGCCGATGAGCCGACAACAGCGCTTGACGTAACGATTCAAGCACAAATTATGGACTTAATGAAAGAACTTCAAGATGAGATGGAGTCAGGAATTATTTTAATTACGCACGATTTAGGGGTCGTTGCTGAAATGGCCGATCGTGTAGCTGTAATGTACGCAGGACAAATTGTAGAGATTGCAGAAGTGAAGGAATTGTTCCGTAACCCGATGCATCCGTATACGCGTTCATTATTAAACTCTCTCCCTTCAGGTACAGAAGGAAAAGAGCGCTTACACGTTATCGATGGTGTCGTACCGGCATTACAAAACTTGGACCGTTCAGGTTGTCGTTTCGCACCTCGTATCGCATGGATTCCAGAAAGTGCGCATATTCCAAATCCACCATTAGAAGAAGTAGAGCCGAACCACCATGTTCGTTGTACTTGTTACAAACACTTCTACTTCCCTGAAGAGAAGCAAGGAGAGGTGAACAATGTCACTACTTAAAGTAAATAATTTGAAAGTTCACTATCCTATTCGCGGAGGATTTTTCCGTACAGTGAAAGATCATGTCCGTGCAGTTGACGGGATTAGTTTCGAACTTGAAAAAGGCGAAACATACGGACTCGTCGGTGAATCAGGATGTGGAAAGACGACGACAGGACGAGCGATTATCGGATTAAACCCGGTAACAGAAGGTGAGATCATTTTCGAAGGAGAAGATCTTGCAAGCTTAAAACGTCGCGATCGTCGTAAATATATTAAAGATATCCAAATGGTGTTCCAAGACCCTTATTCGTCATTAAACTCACGAAAAAACGTCTTAAACATCATCGCAGAGCCGTTACGTAATTTTGAACGACTCTCACCAACAGAAGAATTAATTCGTGTTCAGGAGCTTGTAGAACGTGTAGGACTCACTCCAGAATCAATTTATAAATACCCCCATCAGTTCTCTGGTGGGCAACGTCAACGTATCGGAATTGCACGTGCATTGACACTCAATCCGAAACTAATTATTGCAGACGAACCAGTCTCTGCGCTTGACGTATCGGTTCAAGCACAAGTGTTAAACTTTATGCAAGATATTCAAGAAGAATACGATTTAACGTATTTATTCATTTCTCACGACTTAGGGATCGTTCGTCATATGAGTGACCGACTCGGTATTATGCATAACGGTCGTCTCGTAGAAGAAGGTACACGTAACGACATCTTCGATAACGCACAGCATCCTTATACGAAACGTTTACTTGCGGCAATTCCTGAAATGGACCCGGAAAAACGTTTAGAGAAAAAAGCATTGCGTGAAGAAGTGAACCGTTTATATCGTGAACATCACGATGATTACTATGATGAAAATGGTCGAGTATATGATTTACAACCAATTACAGAAACACATTCAGTTGCATTGCAAGGAGGGAAGAACAAATGATTAAGTTTATCATTCGACGATCACTCGTCATGATTCCACAGTTATTTTTACTTAGTTTAATTATTTTCTTCCTTGCATCTGCAATGCCAGGAGACGCAGTAACGGGAGCGTTCCAAAACAACCCGAACGCTTCACCTGAGCAAGTCGAAAAAATCCGTGAGAAATTCGGATTGAATGATCCATGGTACGTACAATACGGTCGTTGGATTGGAAAAGCTGCACAAGGAGATTTCGGGATGTCTTATACACATAAGCAACCTGTTACAACCTTATTGCAAGACCGACTCGGTAACACATTACTTTTAGCCGGGGTTACATTACTTGTCACATATATTATCGCGATACCACTCGGGATTATCGCCGGAAGATGGCAAGACTCTTGGGCAGATAAACTAATTGTGACGTACAACTATATTTCATTCGCAACACCAATGTTCGTTTTCGCTTTATTAATGCTTTTCATTTTCAGTTTCCAACTCGGTTGGTTCCCAATCGGAGGAAGTGTAGATATAAGGGCAGAAGCAGGAACTTGGGAATATTATGTAAGTAAAGCACAACACTTATTTTTACCAGTAATGTCAGGAGCACTTCTCATGACATACAGTACGATTCAATATTTACGTAATGATATTATTGATACGAAGTTTAAAGATTTCGTTAAAACAGCACGAGCTAAAGGGGTTCCAGAAAATCGCGTGTATACACGTCACATTTTACGTAACTCACTTTTACCAATTGCGTCATTCCTCGGTTACGAGATTACTGGTTTAATCGGAGGTTCGATCTTCATTGAAACGATCTTCAGTTATCCAGGACTCGGACAACTATTTTTAGACTCAATTATGTTACGTGACTTCCAAGTAGTAACAGCGCTCGTTATGATTTCCGGAGCAGCAGTTATTGTCGGAACGATGCTTTCAGATATTATTTTAAGTATCGTAGACCCACGTATTCGAATCGATTAATAAATAGATAAGAGGAGGGACGATGAACAATGAAAGAAACAGAACAGGAGCTACTTGAAAAAAAGCGAGAGCTCATGGCTAGAGAAAAGAAAAATAACCCATCATTTATGCAAACGGTGTGGCGTGAGATCAAAGGCGATAAAGTCGCATTCGTCTCACTCATCATTTTGATAGTTATTTTAGTCGCAGCATATATGTCACCATTATTTATTGATGGTGACGCAGTGAAACGCGTAGACGTTTTCAATGTGTATCAAGAACCGTCAGCGGAACATTGGTTAGGAACGGATGACGGTGGTCGAGACGTCTTCGGACAATTAATGCTCGGTGCACGAAACTCATTTACGATAGGGATTGCTGTAACACTACTTGCAGCGCTCTACGGCTTGACGATAGGACTAATTGCGGGGTATTATGGCGGTATAGTCGATAATATTATCATGCGTATCATTGACTTCTTAATGGTACTTCCAGCATTAATGTTTATTATCGTATTCGTCGTAATTGTGCCAGAATATTCTGTCGCAAGTTTCGTCTTTATTATGAGTTTGTTTGCCTGGTTTGGTAAAGCTAGGTTGATCCGGTCGAAAGGGCTTGCTGAACGTGAACTCGATTATATTAACGCATCGAAAACACTCGGTACACCGGATTGGAAAATTATGCTCTTTGAAATGTTCCCGAACTTAAGTTCATTAGTTATCGTGAACATGACACTTACGCTTGCAGGTAATATCGGGCTTGAAACAGGTCTTACATTCCTTGGCTTCGGTCTTCCAGCAGGAACACCGTCACTTGGAACATTGATCGCACTTGCAAAAAACCCGGACGTTATCTCAACGAAGTGGTGGGTATGGTTACCAGCAGCATTACTTATTTTAGTAATGATGTTGAGTATAAATTATGTCGGTCAAGCGGTTAAACGTGCATCCGACGCAAGACAACGCTTAGCGTAAATCAAAGGGGAGGTTATGTAGTATGTCGAACAAAAGATTTCTTCTTTTTGCAAGTCTTATGGTCGCGCTCACAGTGTTCTTAGCAGCATGTGGCGGTGGCGATGATGACAAAGCAAAAGACAAAGACAAGGGAAAAGGCAAAGACGACTTAGTTGTTGAAAATGTCGAAGAAGAATTCCCACAAACAGTAAGCAATACTGGCGAACCAATCGAAGACGGTGAATTAACAGTTGGTTTAATTTCTGACTCACCATTCGAAGGAACATTAAACAAAGTGTTCTACGAAGGAAAGCCAGATGCTGACGTTATGAAATGGTTCGATGAGCCATTATTCGACCGCGACGGTGACCATATGATTACAAACACTGGGGCGGCAGAGTATGAGTTATCAGAAGATAACAAAACGATTAAAATTAAAATTCGTGACGGTGTAAACTGGCACGATGGAGAACCTGTAAAATCAACAGACTTACTTTACTCATATGAGTTATTAGGTCACCCAGAATATACAGGAACTCGTTACATTTTCATGATTTCAAACGTTGAAGGTATGGAAGAGTACCACAATGGTGAAGCAGATACAATCTCAGGTATTGAGATCATTAACGATAAAGAGTTAACGATCACATACAAAGAGCCTGCACCATCATTACTTCAAGGTATTTGGGATTCAGCAACACCACGTCACTACGTAGGTGATGTAACAAAAGGCGAAATCACAATGGATGAGCTCGTATCTTCAGATAAGATTCGTACGAAACCAATTGGATTCGGTCCTTATAAAGTAACGAAAATCGTTCCAGGAGAGTCTGTTCTTTACGAACGTAATGAAGACTACTGGCGCGGAAAACCAGCACTTAAAAACGTAGCATTAAAAGTAGTTTCAACAGCATCAGCAATCGACGCTTTAAAACGTGGAGATATTGATGTTGCACCAGAATTACCAACAGACCAATATGAGCGTATGGTTGATATTGACAATGCAGAATTACTTGCAACTGTTCAAAACTCATACACTTACATCGGATTTAAGTTAGGTAAATGGGATGAAGAAACGAAACAAAACGTTCCAGACCCAGATGCAAAATTAGCAGACAAACGTGTACGTCAAGCGATGTGGCACGCAATGGATAACGAAGCAATCGGTAAGAAATTCTATTACGGATTACGTACACCAGCTACGACACTCGTAATTCCATTCTTCGAAACATTCCATGATGCTGATAACCCAGGACGTCAATACGACCCTGAAAAAGCGAAAGAATTACTTGATGAAGCAGGATATGTCGACGTTGATGGCGACGGATTCCGTGAAGATCCAGATGGTAATGAATTCGTATTAAACTTCGCTTCGATGTCAGGTGGAGATATCGATGAGCCACTTGCACAAGCGTACATTCAAAACTGGGCAGACGTTGGTATTAAAGTTCAGTTAACAAACGGTCGTTTACATGAGTTCAACTCATTCTACGACATGGTTGAAAAAGACGATCCGAATATCGATATTTACCAAGCGGCTTGGGGAACAGGTACTGACCCAGACCCAGAAGGATTATACGGACGTACAGCGAAATTCAACTACACACGTTATGCAAGTGAAGAGAACGATGCTCTCTTAGAAGCAGGTAACTCACCACAAGCATTCGACGAAGATTTCCGTCGCGACGTTTACAAAGAGTGGCAAGAATTAATGGTAGAGGATGTACCAGTAGCACCAACACTTTACCGTTACATGATCCACGGTGTAAACAAACGTGTAGTGAACTACACAATTGACCCAGCTTCAGAACTTCAATTATATGAAATTGGTGTCACTGAATAATTCAGAAAAAGAGCAGCCTT
>JASKZX010000094.1 GCA_030147435.1 Savagea sp.
ATCGTAAGGTCATATGTATCCTCCTTTATTTTCTCTATTATAAACGTTCCTCGTTAGAAATGAAAAAAGAGTAGATGATTTTCTCACCTACTCTTTCCTTTACGATGAAGCGACTTCAAATGTTGCATCATAAAGACGAAACATCGTTCGATAATTCGATTCGTCTACTTTAATTCCGACATCTAATCGCCCACGTACTACGAGCTTATCATTCAAATGGCGTAAATTTTTCGCATCTTCAACGAACACGATCATAATTTTATTCCAGTAATTCCCGTCTTCACTACAAAACGGGCAATCCGCACCAGGTGCCGGAATGAGTAAAAACCATCCTTGGCCGATATTTAATACTTCGCCCATCCATCCTTCAATAACGACATTTCGGCCGGACAATTCTTGAAACTTTTGCGATGGCTTCGTTACATCTTCTCCGTCGAAAAAGTCATCCCAAGAAATCATCACTTCTTCTTCTGATAACACTTGTTGTTCTTTTTCAATACTCGTTACTTCTACCGGTGTGCTTGCGGCTTCTTCGACAGTCGTAGATTCTTGCTTCTTTGGCGCACACCCGACGAGGATTCCACAACAAATGAGTAAACTAATGATTCGTTTCATTGAACACCCTCTTATTCGTAATATTGTGCAAGTGGATCTTTGCGATACGCTTGCACGGCTGGAATGAGCGACAAAAGAATGCCGATGACGACACTACCGAGTAAAATGAAACTATCTGTAGTCGTTAATACATACGGCTTGACATAAATACTTACTTTCTCAAATAAATAAGGTTGTAATACTTTTAATAGACTATGACCTACGAAAATACCGAGTAGTGCACCGAATGTCGTAATCATAACTCCTTCTCCAATGACGACACTCGTTATGAATGTGCGCGACTTTCCAATTAATCGGAGTAGACCGATATCTTTTTTCCGCCCTGCATTTAAAGCAAATAAAGCGAGTAAAACAGATAATAAACTGACGAGTAAAGCAAGTAGTAAAAATAAGGTCATCATTTCTTGTCCACGGTCAATCATCGATAAAATCGTCGAAATTCCTTTCCCGCTATAAACTGCTTGCACTCCATCTTGTGCATTGTATAATTGCTCCAGTTGTTGCAATTGCATCAAATCTTTCGGCACGACAGCCACTGCTGTTACATCTCTTGATTCGCTATCATGCACGACCCACGCATAATCCATCGTCGTCCAAATCGCTTTATCATCAGGCGTATTCATCGGATCTAAAATACCGACGACTGTAAAATCGATTTCTTCATGAGTATGTCCATCATCGTGCGCTCCGTGACTCGGATGAAAAACATCACCTACTTGAAGTTGCAGCGCCTGAGCGACATAAGCTCCGACAATTACTTCTCCTGTTTTTTCATACATCCGTCCATCTTGTAACGGCACGTCACTATACCTCGTTTGAAAGTAGCCACTTTCAACACCGATCAATGGGTATCCTCGATATGAATCACCCCGAGTAAAGCCGTAAGCTTCTTCTACACCTTGATGACGTTGAATCGAGTCATACATTTCTTCAGAAATATTTCCTGTCGGAGAACCGAGATGAAAAAATGTATGTAATAACAGTTGTGTACTACTTCCATCATGTCCGATCACTAACTCAAATGGACCATATCCTTCTTCTGCTGTTTGTTTTATCGTCGATTGTAAAACAGAAACAAAAACGACTAAACTCGTCGATAACAAAACCGTTAAAAGTGTAATCGCAACGATTCCTTTTCTCGCACGAAGTTGACCTTTCACATACATCCACCACTGCTTCATTGAACAGTCATTCCCCCTTTTTCATGTGGTGTCATTTGTAATAAACGAGGAAAAGTCTCGGCAAATGATTCATCATGTGTTACACAAAGGAATGTCACTTTTTCTTCTTTCGTCAACTCGTGTAATAAATGCATCATGTTCTCACCCGTTTTTCGGTCGAGACTTCCTGTCGGCTCATCTGCCAATACGAGAGACGGCTCATGGATAAATGCACGAATCATCGCTACTCGTTGCGCTTCACCTCGCGATAACTCATGAGGGTATCGCTGCTCTTTTCCTTCTAAACCGACTCGTTGAAACCATTCCGATAACCGAGGTGACGTACCGACGAGCTCGATATTTTCTTTCGCTGTTAAGCTAGGGACTAAATGAAAATCTTGAAAAATATAACCGACAGATTGCGCGCGAAATGCATCGCGCTCACTTTCTTTCATCTGTCGAAAATGATACCCATCTACAGTAACTTCTCCAGTTGTCGGTAAAAATATCCCGCTGATCATATGAAGCAATGTACTTTTCCCACTACCGCTCGGGCCTAGTAATGCGACACGTTCTCCTTTTTTCAAAGAAAGTGTGTCGACGCGTACGATTGGTTCCTTCATACCTACATACTGATGCGTAACATTGTTCAAACGAATCATGTTACTTCTCCTTTCCGAGTACAAATCGCTCTGATAATGCATCCCACGTAACTTCTTCTTTCGCAAGTAACCGAATAATTTCTTCTGGTACATATAAATGATTCTCTTCTATTAAAATAGGATATGTTTTTTCTTTAATGACGACAGCTTCTGCATTTTTCGGAATTTGTACTTCTTGTTTTCCATTTAAGACGTAGCGATCATCCTCTTCTTGTAACTCGAAATCGAATACTTCACTCAATGATTTTGCTGGGAAAACGAATGTTTCATCCGCTGTCAGACGATACTTCGGATAAATGTAGCGTTCTTGCAATTTTTTCGTTACCTCTTCTAATGAGAGGCCGAGCGCTTCTGCTCCGCGTTTAGCAAAATCTGTATTGTCATTAAATCCGCGCAATCGTTCTGCTGCTGGGCCGTATCCATACACACCGACATCTACTCCTGTATGTCCGTGACCTGTCCAACCGAAAATTCCACGTTTAGCAATGACAGCGTTAAATGAACCTTCTCGTTTATACGAAGAAACGGAACCATCGGGTAAATGCCCACTCATAATAAATGCCGCTTCTTCATCGCTTAAATTGTCGATTGTCGTATACTTTTTCACGATTTCTTTTACATCTTCAATCGTTTCTGCTTCTTCTAACGCTTTTCCAATTACTTCAGACGATGCTGTAATCGGTTGGAAGACGTCTAAATAAGCATCATAAATATTTTGACTCCCGATCGTTAATCCGCCCGTTTCATGGTCTGCAGTTGCAATCACCGACGTATCACCTTTGTCTTTTGCGTATTTAACCGCTGCTTCAAATACTTCGTCAAACTCGAGCATCTCTTGCACGATACTGTGTAAGTCGTTCGCATGTCCTGCGTGGTCAATCCGTCCACCTTCGATCATCATGACGAAGCCTTCGTCATTTTTTTCTAACACTTGTACCGCTGCGTCAAACTGCTCTTTTAATGACGGTACCGTCTCATCACGGTCTAAGTTGTATGGAATGTGACTCGCTGAAAAGAGACCGAGTAACTTTTCACTCTCTTTCGCTTTTTTCAAATCATTTTTCGTATGCATGAGCGTATAGCCTTCTTTTTCAAATTGTTCCTTCAAAGAAACACCATCTTCTCGAGCACTCTTTCCATACACTGCTTCTTCATCACTTGCGACGAAGTGACGCTCCCCACCACCGAGTAACACGTCCACACCTGCTTCTAAATATTGCACCGCAATCGCATCTTCATTGTTTCGGCTACGAACATGCGATGCATAAACAGCGGGTGTCGCATGAGTAATACGAGCAGTCGTCACGAGTCCTGTCGATTTTCCTTCTTCTTTTGCTGCTTCTAATACTGAGCCAACAGGGCGCGCGACTTCTTCATTCGTCACACTAATAGCTCCATTATATGTTTTATTACCGGTCGCAAACGCTGTACCACTTGCTGCAGAATCAGTTACAATTCCAGACTCTCCACTTTCTTCATTACGGTCTGCTCGTGTACTATTCGTTCCGACTAAATAGTCATCGATGAACAAACGGTCTTTCCCTAAATACATTTGACTATACAAACGGGTTAACGTAATTTGTGGAAGTCCCATCCCATCACCAATTAAAACGATTAAATTTTTCGATTGTTCTTCTGCACTCACTTGCTTCGGTTGATTTGGACTACAAGCTGTAAACAATAAAACAATACTCATCACTACTGATAAAACAGCACTACCTTTTAGTAAATGTCTCAATACATTCCCTCCTATCAATTGTTCACATTCACTATAAAAAATAGATGTTAAGCGAGTGCTAATATTTGATAAAGTTTTTTTAAATCATTTGCTAATTGTCGAAAAAGAAAGAAGTAGCGTATACTAAAAGAGTAGTTCAATCATTCAAAGGGGGAATCGATATGAAAAT
>JASKZX010000079.1 GCA_030147435.1 Savagea sp.
CCTTTTAATTTTTGAAGTTCTGTCGTAATTGCTCGTGTAAATAAGCCATCAAAAGCCAAAATAATCACTCTTTCTTTCGTTTTCATCTATTTTAACACTCAAAGAGCTCTTTATGTTATAATACGAACAGATTGCGCCTATTTGCGCACGATTACTATTGTGAGAAGAAGAGGGATTAGAGTGAAGAACAAAAAAGGTTTACTTATCGTACTTTCAGGCCCTTCAGGAGTAGGAAAGGGAACAGTACGTGAAGAGTTGTTTCGACGTCCGAATGCAAATTATGAATATTCGATTTCTATGACGACTCGTGCGCCACGTGAAGGAGAGAAAGATGGAGTCGATTATTTCTTTAAAACGAAAGAAGAGTTTGAAGAGCTTATCGAACAAGGTCGTCTATTAGAATATGCTCAATATGTGAACAATTATTACGGAACACCTCTCGATTATGTTGAAGAGATGATCGAAGCAGGTCGTGACGTCTTTTTAGAAATTGAAGTAGTCGGTGCAAAGAAAGTGCGTGAAGTAATGCCAGAAGCATTGTTCGTTCTTCTCGTACCGCCAAACTTCTCCGAGTTAGAAAGCCGTCTCGCAGGACGTGGAACAGAATCGCCAGAAGTTGTGCGAAGTCGTATTGAAAAGGCAAAAGAAGAATTAGCGATGATGCATTTATATGATTACGTCGTCGAAAACGATACAGTAGATGCAGCAGCAGATCGTATTCAAGCGATTATTACTGCAGAACATTGTAAACGTGAACGTGTAGAAGAACATTATGAAGATATGGTGAAAGGGGAATAATTTATGTTATATCCATCAATTGATCAGTTAAAAGAAAAAATCGATTCGAAATACGCGCTCGTTACACTTGCAGCAAAACGTGCACGTGAAATGCAAGAAGAAGATTTATTTTTATTAGACAAAGAGCAATATCAAGCGAAGCAACATGTCGGCCAAGCATTAGAAGAAATTGCTCACGGTGTTTTATCTCATCATGAATTATCAGATGAAGAAGACCGACGTCGCAATAGTTAATGACAATCAAACTCCCTCTTCAACCGAGGGAGTTTGTTCTTTAATAAAGGAGGAATTTACATGGAACGAAAAAAAGTACTCGTCGCTGTAACAGGTGGTATCGCTGTTTATAAATCAGTCACTCTCGTGAGTCGTCTCGCTCAAAAAGGATACGATGTAAAAGTTGTGATGACAGAAGGAGCGAAACAGTTCGTTCAACCGCTTGCTTTTCAAGTGATGTCAAGAAACGATGTTTATTTTGATACGTTTGATGAAAAAGACTCTTCAGTCATTGCTCATATCGATTTAGCAGATTGGGCAGACTTAATCGTCGTCGCTCCAGCAACTGCTAATATCATTGGAAAATTAGCAAACGGCATTGCTGACGATATGGTGACAACGACATTGCTTGCAACGAAAGCACCGATTTGGATTGCACCTGCAATGAATGTCGATATGTATCACCACCCGGCCGTTCAACGAAATATGGAACAACTCGTCTCCGACGGTTATACATTTGTTGAACCAGGTGAAGGGTTTTTAGCATGTGGTTATGTCGGAAAAGGTCGGATGGAAGAACCAGAAGTCATTGCAGAAAAAGTGATGCAATACTTTGAAGAAGATGAAGAAAAGCCGTTAGAAGGAAAACATGTCCTCGTCACAGCGGGTCCGACATTAGAAAGAATCGACCCTGTCCGTTATATTTCGAACTTTTCTAGTGGAAAGATGGGCTTTGCGATGGCTCGTGCAGCGAAACGTCTCGGAGCAGATGTCACACTCGTTGCAGGTGTTACTTCTTTACCGACACCAGAAGGAGTTGAGCGGGTCGACGTAGAAAGTGCTGAAGAGATGTTTCAAGCGGTCATCCGTCGTTATGACGTCGTCGATATCGTTGTGAAGTCCGCTGCGGTAGCAGATTATCGTCCGAAACATGTTTCCGATCAAAAAACGAAAAAGCAAGCAGGTCCTGCGGTGATCGAGTTAGAACGTACGACCGACATTTTAAAAACGCTCGGTGAACAAAAGACAGATCAATTACTCGTCGGTTTCGCCGCAGAAACAGAAAATGTCCTCGCATATGGCGAGAAAAAACTTCAAGAGAAAAATTTAGACTACATCGTCGTTAATGACGTTACGAATCCGGATGGCGGATTCGGAAATGATACGAATGTCGTCACATTGATGCGTAAAGACGGTCATCAAAAGCCTTATCCAGCGATGGATAAAGAAGCGCTTGCTTACGACATTTTACGTACGATCGCAAAGAAAGAAGTCGACGCCTAATGTACGCATCGGTCATTGTTGATGTGCCTGCTTATGCGATCGACCGTCCATTTGATTACATCGTGCCTAATAAGTGGCGCGACGTCATCCAAGTAGGAAGCCGCGTCAAAGTCCCTTTTGGACATCGCCACATTTTAGGGTATGTCGTTCAACTTGCAGATAAAACGCCAGTCGATCCTTCTAAGCTGAAACACCTTTCAGAACTTATCGACGTAGAGCCTGTGTTAACAGAAGAATTGTTACAACTTGCGCACGCGATGGCGAACGAAACGATTTGTTTACACATTGAAGCATTGCAAGCGATGCTTCCTTCAGCAATGCGAATGCGTTATGACAAGCAAGTCATCGTGCTCGACCGAGACAAACTCGTCGAGCCGTTTCGTCATGCATTCGCAAAAAAAGATGTCGTCCCACTGAAAGCATTTCGCGAAGAAGACTACCCACTCCTTCGTAAACTCATACGAGAACGAGCGCTCGATATCGAAACCGTGATGAAACAGCAAGAGAAAAAGAAAAAAGTACGTATGATTCATATTCCGTCGATGACGACACTTTTAGAAGCGATGGAACAAATACCGAAAAATGCGAAACGTCAGCAGCAACTCATGGAGTGGATGTTTCAACATTCGAATGAAAAAATGTCATCCGTCGACGTGCAAAAGCAAGCGGGTGTGACCGCTGCGGTATTAAAAAACTTTATCGACAAAGGAATCGTAGAAGAAACGTATGAAGAAGTGTATCGCGAAATCGATGCTTCAACATTAGCCGTTGATACCGTCGTCGAATTAACGAATGAACAACAAGTAGCGTTAACATCAATCGAAGAAGCGATCGATGACGACCGAGATGAAATCTTTTTACTCCACGGAGTGACAGGGAGTGGAAAGACAGAAGTATATTTACGAGCGATTGAAAAAGTATTAGAGCGTGGCGAAGAAGCGATCGTATTAGTGCCTGAAATTTCACTCACGCCGCAAATGACCGCTCGTTTCAAAGCACGTTTCGGAAGTCGTGTTGCGGTCATGCATAGCGGGTTATCTGCTGGAGAAAAGTATGACGAATGGCGCAAAGTCCGCAGAAAAGAAGTCGATGTCGTCGTCGGTGCCCGTTCTGCAATATTCGTACCATTTACAAATATCGGGCTCATCATTTTAGATGAAGAACATGAGTCGACGTACAAACAAGAAGACGCTCCGAGATATCACGCACGTGACGTAGCGAAAAAACGGGCAGCCTTTCACCGATGCCCTGTCATTTTAGGAAGTGCCACACCAGCATTAGAAACGTATGCTCGCGCTCGTAAAGGAGTGTACACATTACTCGAAATGAAAGAGCGCCCCAATACACTCGCTTTACCGCAAGTTGAAGTCGTCGACATGCGCGAACAACTCCGTTTAGGGAACCGCTCTATGTTTTCAGAAGAGTTGATTGAAGCGATGAAAACACGGATTGAAAAAAATGAACAAATCATTTTGTTTTTAAACCGCCGTGGCTTTGCTAGTTTCGTCTTATGTCGAGAGTGCGGTCTCGTCGTCGGTTGTCCGAACTGTGATATTTCGTTAACGTATCATCGAGCGACGAATGAGTTGAAATGTCATTATTGCGACCACCGCACGCAAACGCCTGACACATGTCCAGAATGTCAAAGTCCGAATATCCGCTTTTTTGGAACGGGTACGCAACAAGTCGAACAAGCGTTACTAGAAGAGCTACCCGATGCGCGCGTCATTCGAATGGATGTCGATACGACGAGTCGAAAAGGAGCGCACGAAGCGTTGTTGAAAAAGTTTGAAACAGGTGAAGGAAATATATTACTCGGTACGCAAATGGTCGCCAAAGGGCTCGATTTCCCGAACGTGACACTCGTCGGAGTTATCGCAGCGGATACGACATTACATTTACCAGACTTTCGCTCAGCAGAACGCACTTTCCAATTGCTCACTCAAGTAAGTGGACGTGCTGGAAGGGCAGAGTTGCCAGGCGAAGTCATTATTCAAACGTATTCACCGGACCATTACGCCATTCAACTAGCAGCTCAACAAGAGTATTTGCCATTTTACGAAACAGAAATGCGTGTGAGAAAAATTTCAAGTTATCCACCGATGTATTACATCGTTCTCATTCGTTTAAGTCATAAAGAAGCCGGATCTGCCGCAAGTTATGCTCATCGCATCGCCCGTTTTTTACGAGGAGAATTAGAAGACCCGACTCTCATTATCGGTCCAGCACCGAGTGCGATCCCTCGAATCAAAAATAGATATCGTTATCAATGTTTGATAAAATATAAACGAGAACCTGCGTTACTTGATACGTTGCACCGATTAATGCATATGTATCGAACGCAATGGCAAAAAGAAGATGTTCGTCTCGTCATCAATATTGAACCAGCATCGATACTGTAAGGAGTGACAAGATGTCAATAAAAATTAAAGATTTCACGCAAGAAAAAGAACAAATGACAAAAGAAGTAACAGTATTTGACGAGCGGATTCAAGCGCTTGTCGACCGTTTACTTCAGACATTACACAACACAGAAAGCGTCGGTTTGTCGGCGCCTCAAATCGGGGAAAATGACCGAATCGCTGTGTTAGATTTTCGCGATGACCGTGACCCTCTCGTTTTAATTAACCCTGTACTCGTCCGTTATTACGGAAGTGAAACAGAAATGGAAGGTTGTTTAAGTTATCCAAATGTTTACGGTACCGTCACGCGTCCGGAAGCAATCATCGTGGAAGCGCAAGAAGCGGATGGTTCAGTATTTGAAATTACAGCTGAAGGCATTGAAGCACGTGCGATTTTACATGAAATGGATCATTTAGTCGGCGCATCATTTATCGATAAACTAGAAGAACGTATCGACCCAGAACACTTTTATGAAGAGGAGTAATCAAATTGACGAAAATTGTATTTATGGGAACACCACCTTTTTCAGTTCCTATTTTAGAAATGTTAGCAGAAGAGTATGATGTACAAGCAGTCGTAACACAGCCCGACCGTCCAGTAGGGCGCAAACGAGTATTAACACCACCTGCTGTGAAAGTCGCTGCAGAAAAATTAAACATTCCAGTATTGCAACCGGAAAAACTAAGCGACTCCGAGGAATTGAAGCAAGTGTTAGAGCTTCAACCGGATATCGTTGTCACCGCAGCATTTGGCCAATTATTGCCAAAAGAGTTGTTAGAAGCACCACCTCTTGGCTGTATTAACGTACATGCTTCCTTATTACCGGCTTATCGCGGAGGAGCACCGATTCATCAAGCGGTAATCGATGGAGCGAAAGAAACAGGAATTACGATTATGTATATGGCAGAAAAGCTCGATGCAGGCGACATTATTCGTCAACGAGCAATTCCGATTGAACATGATGACGATACAGGGAAATTGTTTGAAGAATTATCACTCGTAGGGCGTGATTTATTAAAAGAGACGATGCCATCGATCATTGATGGAACGAATGAACGTATTCCACAAAATGAAGAGGAAGTGACGTATGCGTGGAATATTTCACGTGAAGATGAGCGCATTGATTGGACAAAAGGAGGAGAAGCGATTCGAAACCATATTCGTGGACTTCACCCGTGGCCGACAGCGTACACGACATTTGACGGAGAACGTGTAAAAGTATGGTGGGCAGAGTTAGAAGAAGGACGTAGCGGAACACCGGGAGAAATAGTAGAAATCCGTGAAGATGGAGTGATCGTCGCTTCAGGAGATGCGACAGCTTTACGTTTAACAGACGTTCAACCGGCAGGAAAACGTCGGATGGAGATTGAACAATTTGTTCGAGGAACGAACTGGAAAGTAGGCGACCGTTTCGAATGAAAACGACGAATGTGAGAGAGCTCGCACTTTACACTTTATTGCGGATTGAAGAAGAAGGAGCTTACAGCAACATTGCGATTGATGAAGCTTTACAAAAAGCATCGCTAAACGATGCAGACCGCCGTCTTTTTACAACACTCGTCTACGGCACATTACAATACCGCGATACACTCGACTATTATTTAGAACCTTTCGTTCAACACCGATTAGACCGAGACGTTCGTATGTTATTACGTCTTTCAGTGTATCAAATCGTTTATTTAACACGTATTCCGTCTCATGCCGTCGTTCATGAAGCAGTGAACATTAGTAAAAAACGTCACACGAAACGAG
>JASKZX010000180.1 GCA_030147435.1 Savagea sp.
GAAGAACGCGAAGAGTCGATCTACATCCCAGAGACGAAGAAACCTTTAAAGCCGACAGACGTCAAAACACTCGTCTATCCAGGTTTTCCGACAGATCTTCAACAACCATTTACTGTTTTATTAACACAAGCAGAAGGGACATCTGTCGTAACAGATACGATTTATTCTGCACGTTTTAAACAGATGGATGAATTAAGTCGGATGAATGTTCGTGCACGTGTCGAAGGAAATGCAGCGATCATTACAGGACCGACTGACCTTGAAGGGGCGATCGTGAAAGCGACTGATTTACGAGCAGGAGCAGCACTCGTAATCGCTGGACTCATGGCAGAAGGTGTGACTGAAGTACGCGAGATTTACCATATCGAACGAGGATATAGCCACTTAATTGAAAAATTACGCGGACTCGGTGCGAAAATTGATCGTGTACCAAAAGAGTAATCGTCACAACTCTGCTAAATGAAAAGGCAAAAATTGTGGTATACTAAATAAAGTACAATAAGAAATCCGTAAAACGGGAGGAACAACGCTCATGGAACGAAGTTTAACGATGGAATTAGTCCGCGTGACGGAAGCAGCAGGAGTTGCAGCCGCACGTTGGATGGGTAGAGGTTTAAAAAATGAAGCAGACGATGCAGCAACAACTGCAATGCGTCAAGTATTCGATACGATTCCGATGCAAGGAGTCGTCGTCATTGGTGAAGGTGAAATGGACGAAGCACCGATGCTTTATATCGGTGAAGAATTAGGAACAGGTGATGGTCCAGCAGTCGATATCGCTGTTGACCCACTTGAAGGAACGAACATCGTCGCATCTGGTGGTTGGAACGCATTAGCTGTTTTAGCTGTCGCAGACAAAGGAAACTTACTGAACGCACCAGATATGTATATGAAAAAAATCGCAGTCGGCCCAGAAGCAGTTGGAAAAATCGATATTAACGCATCGATTACAGAAAACTTACAAGCGGTCGCAAAAGCGAAAAATAAACGTATGGAAGACGTCGTCGCAACGATTCTTGACCGTCCACGCCATAAAGAAATGATCGAAGAAATTCGTCAAGCAGGCGCACGTATTAAGTTGATCCAAGACGGAGACGTCGCTGCTGCTTTAAACACAGCATTTGATTCTACAGGTGTCGATATTTTATTCGGTATCGGTGGAGCTCCTGAAGGGGTGATTTCAGCAGTCGGTCTGAAAACACTCGGTGGAGAAATCCAAGGAAAGTTAATGCCTTCAAATGATGAAGAAATCGAGCGTTGTAAACGTATGAATATCGATGTCGATAAAGTACTCATGATGGACGATTTCGTCACAGGTGATGATGCGATTTTCGCAGCAACAGGTGTCACTGATGGCGAATTACTCCGTGGGGTACAGACAAAAGGTGCATACGCAACGACACATTCTCTCGTCATGCGTTCGAAATCAGGAACGATTCGTTTCATCGAAGGTCGTCACAGTATGAAGAAAAAACCAAATCTCGTACTTGAAGATAACGAATAAAAACGAAGACTTGGAGATAAAGACCGAAGAGGAAGAAAGATTCTCCTCGGTCTTTTCTTATCGTTGGAAAAAATAACAGTCACTGTGTAACTACTATTAAATAAAGAGTGGTGCAATTATATGGGAGCAGTAAACCTCGCAGCATTAGAAGAAATGACGTTGAAAGAGTTATATACACTCGCTCGTCAGTTTAAAATTTCATATTATTCGAAATTAACAAAAAAAGAATTAGTTTTTGCGATTTTGAAGTCACGGGCAGAACGTGAAGGATATTTCTTCATGGAAGGTGTACTAGAAATTATTCAGTCGGAAGGATTCGGTTTCCTTCGACCGATCAACTACTCACCGAGCTCTGAAGATATTTACATTTCCGCCTCTCAAATTCGTCGTTTTGACTTACGTAATGGAGATAAAGTATCTGGAAAAGTCCGTCCTCCGAAAGAAAACGAACGTTACTACGGACTTCTTCAAGTCGAAGCGGTCAACGGAGAAGACCCTGAAGTGGCACGCGAACGCGTTCACTTCCCAGCATTAACACCTCTTTACCCTAACCGTAAAATTCAATTAGAAACAAAACCGGAATATTTATCTACACGCATTATGGATCTCATCTCGCCTGTTGGGTTCGGTCAACGTGGTTTAATTGTCGCGCCGCCGAAAGCCGGAAAGACGATGTTAATTAAAGAGATTGCTAATGCGATTACGACGAATCATCCGAATACAGAATTGATCGTCTTACTCATCGATGAACGTCCAGAAGAAGTGACAGATATTGAGCGCTCCGTCGATGCGGATGTCGTCAGTTCAACATTTGACGAACGTCCTGAAAACCACGTGAAAGTGGCAGAACTCGTCTTAGAGCGCGCGATGCGTTTAGTTGAACAGAAAAAAGATGTCGTCATTTTAATGGACTCATTAACACGTCTAGCACGAGCGTACAACTTAGTTATTCCGCCGAGCGGACGAACATTATCGGGAGGAATTGATCCTGCAGCATTCCACCGCCCGAAGCGATTTTTCGGAGCTGCTCGTAACTTAGAAGAAGGCGGCAGTTTCACGATTTTAGCAACAGCACTCGTCGATACTGGTTCTCGTATGGATGAAGTCATTTACGAAGAGTTTAAAGGAACAGGAAATATGGAGCTTCATTTAGACCGTCAATTGGCCGAGCGTCGTATTTTCCCAGCGCTTGACTTGAAACGTTCTGGTACGCGAAAAGAAGAGTTGCTTTTAACGAAAAAAGAACTCGACCAAATTTGGGCACTTCGCCGTACGATGTCAAACAATCCTGATATTTCAGAGAAAATTATTCGCAAAATGAAGCAAACAGAGACGAATGAACAATTTATCGATGAACTCGCAAAAGAGCGTGCGCGTCGAACGAAAAAAGATTCGTCTCGTTGAATAAAAAGTTGAGCGGAAACGTTTGATTTTTGAAAAATAACTTGTTATAATCTTCTAGTAAAGATTTTTACGATGATTTTTGCATATGCGACTGGCATATACGGGTCGTGTAAGGCATCAGTCTTTAGCGCAGTTTTTGCGCACCTATAATAATCTCTAATCTAGCAAATAGATTAGGGCGAGAGGAGAGAGACCGATGAAAGCAGGAATTCACCCAGAATACCATAAAGCGAAAGTAACTTGTTCATGTGGTAACACATTCGAAACAGGTTCAGTTAAAGAAGAAATTCGCGTAGAAGTCTGTTCAGAATGTCACCCATTCTATACAGGACGTCAGAAATTTGCTGCAGCGGACGGCCGTGTCGACCGCTTCAACAAAAAATATGGCCTCACAAGCGAAGAATAATAAGAGGAAAAATTACCCGTTGGTGCAAACCGACGGGTATTTTCCGTTTAAGGAGGAATCGTTGTGGATATATCGATGCAACGTGGTTGGATAGAAGTAATTACAGGCAGTATGTTTTCAGGAAAATCAGAAGAGCTCATGCGACGTCTCCGACGAACGATGATCGCTGGACAAGAAGCAATCATTTTTAAACCCGCATTAGACGACCGGTATAAAAAAGAAGCGATCGCAAGTCACGACGGTCGTTCTTTACATGCCATTTCTGTTCTTACCGCTTCTGAAATGCTCCGCCATATTCCTGAAAAAATTGATGTCATCGCTATCGATGAGGCTCAGTTTTTTGACCATACGTTACCGACGATCATTAGTGAATGGGCCGATGAAGGATATCGCGTCATCGTTGCCGGACTCGATCAAGACTTTCGGGGAGAGCCGTTTCATCCGATGCCTCACGTCTTAGCAATCGCTGAATACGTGACGAAATTACACGCTGTTTGTGCAGTATGTGGACATCGTGCAAGTCGAACGCAACGTCTCGTCAATGGCACTCCTGCACATGTCGATGAACCGACAGTGTTGATCGGGGCTACTGAAGCGTATGAAGCGAGATGTCGTCACCATCATGAAGTACGTCGATAATTGCAACTAGAGTATCCATTTCGTACAATAGAAGAAATTGACTAAAAGGAAGTAGGAGAAAAGATGTTTGATAAATTACAAGCAGTAGAAGATCGCTACAATCATTTAAATGAATTGCTTAGCGACCCAGAAGTGATGGCTGATGTAGAAAAATTACGCCAATATTCGATCGAACATGCGGACTTAGCAGAAACAGTAACCGTTTATCGTGAATATAAAAAGAAAAAAGAACAATATGAAGAAACACGTCCGATGTTAGAAGATTCATC